>JBIOZO010000243.1:0-4037 GCA_044871215.1 Gaiellaceae bacterium
TGCGCGCAGCGCAGGCCCGAGCGCCTGCCCGCCCTGCAGCACGGGCTCGAACAGGTCGCCGTGCTTCTGCACGCGGTCCAGCACCTCGCGCCTGCCGAAGTCGCGCGGCCGGACCTTCTCGCCGAGCTCCTCCCAACGCAGCGGGGTCGAGACCGGCGCGCCCGGCTTGGGCCGCACCGAGTAGACGGAGGCGATCGTCTTGCCGTGCCCATTCTGGCGGTGGTCGACGAGCACGCCGTGCCGCTTCTTCTTCAGCCACTCGGTGGTCACGAGCCCTGGGTTTTCCTCCTCGAGCTTCCGTGACACCAGCTCGGCGAACTCGTAGGCCTCCGGGTACGAGTAGCGCCGCGTGACCGGCACGAGCACGTGGATCCCGTCCGCGCCGCTCGTCTTCACGTACGAGCGCAGCTCGAGCGGCTCCAGCGCCGCCCGGATCAGGTGCGCAACCTGGATCGCCTGTGCGAAGCCGTTGCGCGACTCCGGCGGGTCGAGGTCGAACACGACGTAGTCGGGCCGCTCCGGCTTGTCGACCCGCGAGTACCAGGCGTTCATGTCGATGCAGTTCATCTGCACCATCCACACGGCCGCGGCGGGCTCGTTCACGAGCGCAAAGTCGACGAGCCGGGAGCCGCCTTCGCGCGGCCAGGTCCGGAACTGCCGCGTGGGCACCCAGCCAGGCTTGCCCTTCGGCGCCTGCTTGGCGAAGTACGGCTGCTGGTCGATCCCGTGTGGGTAGCGCTTGAGCGTGAACGGCCGGTCGCGCAAATGCGGGACGAGCGCCGGGCCGATCTCGGCGTAGTACTCGGCCAGGTCGCCCTTCGTCACGCCGTCGCGCGGGAAGAGCACGCGGTCGGCGCTCGAGACGCGCACGCGCCGGCGGCCCACCTGCAGCTCGAGCTCAGCCACGCCGCGTCCAGTGCAGCACGCTCGTGATCTCGAGCCGGTAGGAGGGTCCGAGCAGTGCGCGCAGCTGTTGCTTCAGCTCCTCGCGCTCGCCCGGGCGGAGCGAGGCCATCGAGCTGACCGTCGAGAAGAGGTCGACGACCTGGGCGCCCGAGAGCTCCTCGGTGCGCGGGAACGGCTCCTCGGTGAGCGGCCCGAACGGACCGGCCGCGAACGCGTCCAGCGGATCGGCCATCGAAGCCCGCGCCGCCGCGCGGCCGGAACGGACGTAGACCTCGTCGAAGAGCGCCTGCGCCTCGCGCGGAAGCGGTGGGTCGAGCGAGTTGACGGTCCCGTCGTCGCCGTCGCTCCACCAGTGGTTCCAGAGCAGCGCCACCCCGCCTCCGGGCCGCACGACGCGGGCCAGCTCGGCGACCGCCGCCGGGCCGTCGAACCAGTGGAAGGCGTCGCCGACGAAGACGGCATCGGCGCAGGCGTCCGGCAGCGGCATCCGCTCGGCGGTCCCGGCCAGCACCCGCACGCCCGCCGAGCGGCCGGCCAGGACGCCGCGCATCTCATCGTTCGGCTCGACGGCGACGACCTCGGCGAACCGCGGCACGAGCGCGCGGGTCAGCTTCCCGGAGCCCGCGGCCAGGTCGACCACGCGCGAGCGGGCGTCGAGCCCGAGCACCTGCTCGGCGCGGTCGAGCGACTCCGGCGCGTAGTCCGGCCGCACGTCGTCGTACTCGGCGGCAATCCGGCCGAAGCTGAAGGCCAGCTCAGACACGGTGGGCCCACGCGACGTTGGCGCGCATTGGGAAGCGGTACTCCTTGTCGGGCAGCATCGACGCCAGCTCGCCGAGCACCTCCTCGCGGTCGTCGCGGTTGGCGATCCAGCTGACCGAGGCGGCGAACGCGAGCACGTCATCGCGCGTCGAGACCTGCTCGTGCTCGACCGCGGCCTCCCGCGCCTCGCCGAACGGGGTGCCGTCGAAGACGTCGTCCGGGATCGAGCTCGGCCGCATCTCGTCGTGGAGGTCGCTCATGCGCCGCCGGTACTCCTCGGGCAACGGCGACGGCTCGACCGCCTCGTTCCAGAGACGCGTGAACACGCCGGCCGGCCGCAGCACGCGGGCGATCTCGGCCAGGGCCACCTCGTTCGCGAACCAGTGGAACGACTGAGCCGCGAACACCGTGTCGACCTCACCGTCGCCGAGCGGGATCGCCTCGGCCACCCCCGGCAGGGGCTCCGCCTCCGGCACGCGCTCGGCGAGGATCGCGCGCAGCTCATCCAGCGGCTCGAGCGCGACCACCTTTGCGTAGCGACTGGCGAGCACGCGCGTCAGCTTGCCGGTGCCGGCGCCCAGATCGAGCACGGTGGCATCGTCGGCGACCGGCAGCAGGTCGAGCACCCCCGGCGGCCACCCCGGGCGGCCGCGCTCGTACTCCTCGGCGGCGCGGTGGAAGCTGCGGGCCTGCTCGCTAGCCAACGTTCGCGAGCAAAGAGGAGCGTTGCTCCTTGACCATCTCGCGCGCGATCACGAGGCGCTGAATCTGGTTTGTCCCCTCGTAGATCTGTGTGATCTTCGCGTCGCGCATCATCCGCTCGACCGGGTACTCCTGGATGTAGCCGTAGCCGCCCAGGATCTGCACGGCGTCGGTCGTGACCTCCATCGCCACATCGGTGCAGTAGAGCTTCGCCATCGCCGAGATCTTCGACAGATCGGCGCCGTCGGCGCCCTCGTCGATCAACTGGCCGCACTTGTAGAGCAGGCCCCGCGCCGCCTCGCACTTGGTCTCCATGTCGGCGAGCATCCCGGCGATCAGCTGGTGCTGGGCGATCGGCTTGCCCATCGTCTCGCGGCTGCTCGCGTACTCGAGCGCGTAGTCGGTCGCGCCCTGCGCCAGGCCGAGGCCCTGCGCGCCGATGCCCGGCCGAGAGCGGTCGAGGATCCGCATCGCGATCCGGAAGCCCTCGCCCTCCTCGCCGAGCAGGTTCCCGGCCGGGATGCGGCAGTCGTCGAAGAAGATCTCGCCGGTCGTCGACCCTTTGATCCCCATCTTCGGCTCGATCCGCCCGACCTCGAAGCCCGGCGCGTCGGCCTCGACCACGAAGGCCGAGATGCCCGCGTGGCCGACGTCCGGGTCGGTCTTGGCGAAGACGACGTAGACGTGGGCGACGCCGGCGTTGGTGATGAAGCGCTTCCCGCCGTTGAGCACGTACTCGTCGCCCTCGAGGCGCGCCTCGGTTCGCATCGCCGCCGAGTCCGAGCCCGAGGCCGGCTCGGTGAGCGCGTAGGCGGGCAGCCACTCGCCGCTCGCGAGCTTCGGCAGCCAGCGCTCTTTCTGCTCGTCGCTGCCGGCAAGCTTGATCCCCAGCGATCCGAGCTCCTGCACGGCGAGGATCAGCCCCGTCGTCGCGCAGACCTTGGAGAGCTCTTCGATCGCAACCAGCACCATTAGCGCGCCGGTGCCGGTGCCGCCGTACTCCTCGGCGAACGGCAGCCCGAGGAGGTCGTGCTCGCGCATCAGCTCGACCATGTCCCAGGGAAACTCGGCCGACTTGTCGATCTCGGCCGCGCGCGGCGCGACGCGCTCGCGCGCGAGGTCGCGCACGAGGTCGCGGATCTCGCGCTGCTCGTCGGAGAGGGGATCGGCGGGCACGCCGGAAGCCTAGTGGGCGCCGGGCCCGGCGGCCTCTTCGGCCTCGCCCAGCAGCCGCACCACCTCGCGGTGGCCGTTCTGTTCCGCAAAGCCGCGCGCCGTCAGGCCGTGGTCGCCTCTCGCCATCGGATCGGCCCCTGCGTCGAGCAGCCGCTGCACGATCCCGGCGTGTCCGCCTTGAGCCGCGAACATCAGTGGCGTCGAGCCGCCGTTGTCGCGCGCGTCGACGTCTGCGCCCGCGGCGACGAGCTCGTCGGCCGCCTCGCGCTCGCCGGCGTTCGCCGCGTACATCAGGGTCGTATACCCGTCCTCGTCTCGCGCCTCCAGCTCGGCGCCTCGGCGGACGAGGTCGCGCAAGACCTCAACGTCGCCGGCACGCCCCGCCGCCATCAGCGTCGTCGCTCCTCCCGGGAAGCCGGCGCTTGGATGCGCCTCGGCCAAGAGTCTGATTGACGGAGGCCTGGCGTCGGCGATCCGCCGAAACGTCCGCT
>JBIOZO010000244.1:0-3059 GCA_044871215.1 Gaiellaceae bacterium
GCAAGCGCTTCCTGTACGACCTCTGGGGCGACGCCGTGAACACCGCCAGCCGCATGGAGTCCCACGGGACACCGGGTCGCATCCAGATCACGCGTGCGACCTACGAGCTGCTGGCCGACGAGTTCGAGTGCGAGCCGCGCGGAACGATCGCCGTCAAAGGCAAGGGCGCGGTCGAGGCGTGGTACCTGGTCGGGCCGAAGCGCGACCGTGCTCCGGCCACGGGCTCGCGCTACGCGGCCGGCGCGTAGCTCGCGAGGATCGCGCCGGTGCTGGTCACCGCGCTGTCGACGAGCTCGAGGTCTCTGAGCACGCCGTCGTCGCGGAAGATGCGCTTGCCGCCGCCGAGCAGGACCGGGTCGACCATGAGCCGGAGCTCGTCCACGAGCCGGTGCTCGATCAGCGTCTGCACGAGCTGCGTGCTGCCGATGACGTGCAGCTCGCGCTCGCCCTCCCGCTTCAGCGCCGCGACCGCCTCGCCGACGTCACCCTCGAGGAGCGTCGAGCCCTGCCAGCCGAGCGGCTCGGACAGCGTCGTCGAGGCGACGTGCTTCGGCTTCGTGTTGAGCGGCTCTGCGATCACCTGCTCCTCCTCCGGCGCATTCGGCCAGTAGCCGGCGAAGATCTCGAAGGTGCGGCGCCCGAGCAGGTAGCCGCCCGCGTCGAGGATGCCGCGGAGCACCCACTCGCGGGCCGCCTCGTCCTCCATGTAGCGCATGTGCCAGCCCCCATGGTCGAAGCCGCCGGTCGGGTCCTCTTCGGCGCCGCCCGGGGCCTGTGCGACCCCGTCCAGGCTCAGGAACTCGTTGACGACGAGCTTGCGCATCTCTCCTTCCCTACCCGTTTCGCCGGGCCTTCAGACCCGGACATGGAGCGCTACGTCTGCTCGCCGCCCGGCGCCGCGAGCGCCGCGTTCGCAGCGGCGACCTGCTCGCGGCGAGCCTTCGTCAGCTCCTGCACGAAGATCTGGAGCGTCGCCGCCAGCGGGACCGCGGTCAGCGCTCCGAGCACCCCGAGCAGGGCACCGAAGAGCGTGACCGCGACGATGATGAAGAAGCCCGAGAGCCGGACGGCGGCGCCCTGGATCTTCGGCGTCAGGATGTTGTTCTCGAGCTGCTGGTAGACGAGGACGACCGCGAGCATGACCAGGCCCGCCGTCAGCCCCTCCTCCGCCCACAGCGTCGGGACGAGGACGAAGCCGGCGATCGTCGCGCCGATGTTCGGAATCATGTCGAGCAGCCCCGCGATGAGGCCGAGCGCGAGGGCGTAGCTCGACCCCAGGAGCCAGGCCGTCGTGCCCTGCGTGACGCCGGCGATCGTCGCGATGACGATCACCCCGATCGCCCACCGCGAGATGGACTCGGTCACCCGCTCCCAGACTCCGAGCCAGCGCTCGTCCTCGCCCGGCATCAGCATGCTCGCGAGCGAGCGCTTCAAGTTGCCGACGTCCGTGAGCAGGAAGAGGCAGATGAAGAGGATGGTGAAGGCGGCCAGGAAGACGGTGAAGAAGGTGCCGGCGATCCCGAGCACCGACGAGATCGCGTCCGGAACCGAGACCGACACCTCCTGCGCACCCGACTGCACGTTCCCCCCCGCGCCCGAGTCCCCGACCCACGAGAGCTCGTCCGACTCACGCAGGCTCTCGACGATCGACGGCAGGTCCTGCAGGAAGTCGCGCACGCCACCGACGAGCGGGACGAGGAGGAGCAGGAAGAGCACCGTCACCGCCCCGGCCGTGCCGAGCACGGTGACGGTCGCGGCGAGCCCGCGCGAGAGCCGCGTCTTCGCCATCACGAACCGCACCGGGTACTCGAACACGAGCGCGAGGAAGACGCCGATGAAGACGATCAGGAAGGTGTCGCCGATCGCCCGGAACGCCACCATCAGGCCGACGAGGAGGGCGAGCAGGAGCAGCGTCCGGACCGGCAGGAGAAGCTCGACGCGGCGCGTCTCGGGCGTGCTCATGTGCCGGCGAGTGTAGGGAGCGCGGCGGCTGGCCCCGCCCCGCGCACGAGCGCGCGACTCAGCGCCCCTCGGCGTGGCGTCGCGCGACGACGAGCCCCGCCCGCCAGCCGGGAGCACGCCCGCCGGCCGGCGGCCGGATGGCCTCGGCGCCGAGCCCGGCGCGAGCCAGGAGCCAGGCCACGATCGAGTTCGAGTTCCACATCTCCCCTGCGCGCAGCTCGTCGCGCCCCCACACCGCCGTCGGGACGAGCGGCGCCAGGTCGAGAACACGCCGAGCGACGACGGGGTCGGAGGTGAGATGCCGGGGGCTGTCCACCGCCTCGTCGGCGTCCGGGATGACTCCGTCACGCCAGCAGCGCACCTCGTAGCGGAAGATCCGGAATCGGCCGGCCCACCTGCTGCCGACCGCTCCCTCGGCGACGACGCCGCGCTCGGCGCCGCTGCCGCCCCACGCGGGTGCCTGCTCGATGACGTAGTCGCCGACGGGGACGCGCAGCTCGAGGGCGGCGTGGTAGAGGGCGCAGGGCTCGCGACGCCCGAGCCGCGCGGCCGCCGCCTCGTACACGCGCCCGTTGAGCCGCACCGAGTGGCCGCCCGCGCCGAGCGGCAGCCAGTAGAGATCGACTCCGTACTCGACCGGTGCCGCCACGGACCGACCTCGCCGCGCCGACTACCGCTTCGGGGGCAGCGAGCGGGCGTAGGCCGTGCCGAGCTCGACCCACCTCGCGAGCTCGGGCTTCGTGCGCAGCTCGGCTCCGTCGACCAGCAGCCAGCCCTTCATCTGCCGGCCGCGCATCTCCATGGGACGCGCGCTCGATCCCTCGACGATCGCTTCCGACTCCGCCGGATCGACGCGGACGAGGGCGCCGCCCTGGCTGCTCGCCCCGATCGCCATGTTGCCGTGGACGAGGAACCCGAGCCCGCCGAACATCTTCTGTTCGGTCATGCCCGGCTCCGCGCCGAGCAGCTCGCGGATCCGCGCGGCCAGCTCCTCGTCGTACGCCACGGCCGTCGATGCTACGCCACGGGCGTCCGCACGACCGAGTACCGCGCGCAGGCGAAGTCCCGGTTGCGCGCGAGCTCCTCGAGCCGCAGCT
>JBIOZO010000245.1:0-4570 GCA_044871215.1 Gaiellaceae bacterium
GCCTCGCTGACCGAAGCCGGCAAGACCGTCCTGCTGACCACGCACTACATGTTCGAGGCGGACGCGCTCTGCGACCGCATCGCGGTGATCACGCAGGGCGAGATCGTCGCCGAGGGCACACCCGCCGACCTGAAGCGCGGCGTCGGCGAGGGCACGGTTGTCGAGGTCGAGGTCTACGGCGTCGGCGACGACACGGTCGAGCGCGTGCGCGCCATCGGCGGCGTGACGGCCGTTGCAGTGGAGGAGCGGGAGCAGGCGCAGGTGCTCGTAGTCCAGACGGGTCAGGGCGCCGAACTTACGCAGGCGATCATCGGCTGCCTCGACGGCTCGGACGTCGGCCGCATCTCGCATCGCGAGCCGACGCTCGAGGACGCCTACGTGGCGCTGGTCTCCGAGTGAGGACCCTGCGCTTCGTCGGGGTGAGCTGGATGCTGCAGTTCAAGATGATCATGCGCTCGCCCTTCGACGGGGTCGGGAACGTGATCTACCCGCTCTTCTTCGCCACGACGGCGTTCTTCGTCTTCAAGGCGGGCGACAGCCCGCGCACGCTGATCTACGCGTCGCTCGGCGCGGCCGTGATGGGCATGTGGTCGTCGGTCAGCACGTCGGCCGGCTCGGCGATGCAGCGGGAGCGCTGGTGGGGCACGCTCGAACTGCTGGTCGCGGCGCCGCGCCACTTCTCGCTGGTGCTCTTTCCGTCGACGCTCGGCCTCGCGAGCGTCGGGATCTACAACCTCGTCGCCACACTGCTCTGGGGCCGGTTCGCGTTCGGGATCCCGCTGACGATCGAGCATCCGCTTCTGTTCGGCCTCTCGGTCCTGGCGACGGTGCTCGCGTTCGCCGGGCTCGGCCTCCTTTTCGCAGTCTCGTTCGTCCGCTTCCGAGCCGCCTGGGTGCTCGGGAACTTCTTCGAATACCCCGTCTGGCTGATCTGCGGGTTCCTGGTGCCGCTGGCCCTGCTTCCGACCTGGGTCCACCCCATCGCCTGGGTGCTAGCGCCGACGTGGGGCATGAACGCGATCCGGGAGTCGGCCCTCGGCGGCACGCCGCTCCCCGACCTGCTCGTGTGCCTCGGCCTCGGCGCGGCCTACGTCGTGGGCGCCGTGCTGGTGACCAACCGCGTCCTCGACGACGCCCGTGCCCGCGGCTCGCTCTCGCTGACGTGATCGTCGCGGCCCGCATCTTCTTCGTGGGCGGCCTGACGAGCTTCCGCGCGCTCTTCTACTGGCTCACGCCCTGGATCTACGTGCCCACGATGTTGATCGCGCCGCTCTTCCAGATCCTGCTGTTCGCCTACATCGGGCGCTCGGCGGGGCTGGCCTCGGATCAGTTCTTCCTGATCGGGAACGCGCTCCAGTACGCGTCGATCCCCTGCCTGTTCGCGATGGCGCAGGCGATCGGAGGCGAGCGGTTCCAGAACACCCTGAGCGCGATTCTCGTCAGCCCGGCGCCGCGCATCCCGCTCTTCTTCGGACGCTCGCTGCCGGTGGTGCTGAACGGTGCGTTCGTGGCCGCCTTCGCGCTCTTCACCGGGTCGATCGTCCTCGGCGTGCACCTGCCGGCGAGCTCGCTCGCGCCGCTCCTGCTCGTGGTGCTGATCGCCGCCGTCTCCTGCACCGGCCTCGGGCTCGTAAACGCCGCGCTCAGCCTGCGCATCCGGGAGAACGCCGTCCTCTCGAACGTCATCTTCGGCTTCCTGCTTATCTTCACGGGCGCCAACGTCCCCCTCGACGACCTGCCGGGGTGGATGAGCACCCTCGCCCAGGGGCTGCCGTTCACGCATGCGATCAAGGCCGCCCGCGAGCTTGTCGCTGGGGCGTCGCTCAGTGACGTCGCCGGCCTGCTCGGCGCCGAGCTGCTCGTCGGCGCGGTCTACGGGATCCTCGGGTACACGCTCCTGCGCTGGTTCGAGACGCTGAGCCGGCGGCATGCCTCGCTGGAGCGCTCATGAGGGCTCGTGACCTGAACTGGATGCAGGTCGAGGAGTACCTCTCGCGCGACGATCGCGTCGTGCTGCCGGTCGGCTCGACCGAGCAGCACGGCTACCTGTCGCTCGAGACCGACAACATCCTCGCCGAGCGCGTCTCTGCCGAAGCCGCCGAGCCGGTCGGCGTTCTCGTGCTGCCGGCGGTTGCGTACGGGCTGACCCCCTCCTTCGCGGCTTACCCGGGCAGCCCCACGCTCCGCCTCGGGACGTTCCTGGCGGTGCTGAGCGACCTGCTCGACTCGCTGCACGGCCAGGGCTTCCGTCGCTTCCTGCTCGTCAACGGCCACGGCGGGAACATCGCCGGCGGCTCGCTCGCGCGCGAATGGGCCGCAGCGCACGCGGACGCGCAGGCGATCTTTCACAGCTGGTGGTCGAGCGAGCGCGTCCAGGCGGCGGCGAGGGAAGTCGACCCCGAGCCGAGCCACGCGAACTGGTTCGAGAACTTCCCGTGGACGCGACTGCCCGGCGTCGAGCTGCCGGACGAGCGCAAGCCGCCGCTCGACGAGGCCGCGTACCGCGTCGCCTCGCCGGAGGGTGTGCGCGAGCTGCTCGGCGACGGCGTCTTCGCGGGCGCCTATGAGCTGCCGGACGAACAGGTCGCGGCGGTCTGGCGCGTGGGCGTCGAGGAGGTCCGCGAGCTGCTGGAGGACGGCTGGCGGTGAACGACCCGCTTGCGGTCTTCAACGAGTGGTTCGAGGAGGCGCGAGCCGCCGGCGTCGACACCCCCGAGGCGATGACGCTCGCGACCGCCGACGCGGAGGGCCGGCCTTCTGCGCGGATGCTCCTGCTGAAAGGCGCCGACGAGCGCGGCTTCACGTTCTTCACCGGTTACGAGAGCCGCAAGGGGCGCGAGCTGGCCGAGAACCCGCGCGCCGCGCTGGTCTTCCACTGGCGGCCGCTCGGCCGGCAGGTCCGCGTCGAGGGCAGCGTGCGGCGGCTCTCGGCGGAGGAGTCGGACGCGTACTGGGCCACGCGCCCACCGCGGTCGCGCGCGGCGGCGGCCGCCTCGAGGCAGGGCGAGCCGATCGAGTCGCGCGAGGCGCTCGAAGCCGAGTTCGAACGGCAGCTCGCCCTCGGCGATGTGCCGAGGCCGGAGCGCTGGGGCGGCTACCTGCTCGAGCCGGACGCGATCGAGCTCTGGCAACACCGCGACGACCGCCTGCACGAACGCATCAGGTTCACGCGCGCGCGCGAAGGCTGGACCTCCGAGCTGCTCGCGCCCTGACGTAAGGTCGCGGGCATGCCGTACACCCTCGTCAACCTGAGGCGCGACCCGGAAGACGTCGGGCCGAAGTTCGACGGCGCGCCGGACCTCGAGTTCCGCGCGGCGACCAAGCCGCTCGGGCTCGAGCGCTGCGCCCTGAGCTACCAGAGTGTGCCGCCCGGCTACCGATTTCCGTACGGCCACACGCACGAGACGCAGGAAGAGGTCTATGTCGTCGTACGCGGCAGCGGGCGCATGAAGCTCGACGACGAGGTGGTCGAGCTCGAGCAATGGGACGCGGTGCGAGTGCCGCCCGGCACGTGGCGAGGCTACGAGGCCGGCCCGGACGGGCTCGAGCTCCTCGTCTGCGGCGCGCCCAACCTCGGCGAGGACCCGCGCGGGGACGTCGACGGCCGCCGCGACTGGTGGGCGGACTAACCCATGGGGCAGCTGATCGCGACCGCGCAGGCCACTCTCGACGGCGTCGTCGACCCGGTTGGCGAGTGGGTGCAGGCGGACGGTGACCACGGCGAGTACTCGTTCGATCGTCAGGCGAGATCCGGCGGCCTCGTGCTGGGGCGCAAGACCTTCGAGGGACTGGCGGGCTACTGGCCGAGCCAGACCGGCAAGTGGGCCGACATGGTCAACGGGCTGCCGAAGTGGGTCGGGTCGAACACGCTGGCCGGAGACCTCGAATGGAACGCGACCCTGCTCGAAGGCGACCTCGAAGATTCGATCCCGAAGCTGAAGCGCGACGTCGACGGCGAGCTCTTCATGCACGGCAGCGGCGAGTTCGCGTACGCCCTCGCCGAGAAAGACCTGGTCGACGTCTTCGAGGTGTACGTCAACCCACTCGTCTGGGGCCGTGGAAACGTCCACCTGCTCGGCGACCGGGGCACGATCAGGATGCAGCTGGAGGACGTGAAGCGCTTCGACTCGGGCATCGTCCTGCTGACCTACCTGCCGGCCTGACCCGCGCTCTGCTGGGCGACACCGGCTCGCACGGCCCGGTCGTCGGCGCCAGCTGGGTGCGCGTTTCGCGGACCGACGAGGTACCACGCCTCCACCTCGCCCTTCCCCTTGACCTGGATGGTCCCTCGCGGCTCGACCTCGAACTCGTCGGCGAGCAGCTCGTACGTCGGCCGGGTGATCTGGATCCTCCCCGCCGCCCCATGGGACTCCATGCGGCTCGCCGTGTTCACGGCATCGCCCCAGAGGTCGTAGAGGAAGCGTTTGCGGCCGATCACCCCGGCCACCACCGGGCCCGAGTTGATGCCCACGCGCAACTCGAGGCCGAGGTGCGCGACCTCGTCGGCCGAGCTCATCGCCTCGACCATCTCCAGCGCCATCAGCGCGAGCGCCCGAGCATGGTCCGGGCG
>JBIOZO010000246.1:0-2315 GCA_044871215.1 Gaiellaceae bacterium
ACGAGATGTCGTCGATCATGCCGAACTACGAGGGCCTCTCGTACGACAACCTCGGGCCGACGGGCAAGCTCTATCCCAACCCGGATCCCGAGCACTACGACGGCGACGTGCTGCTGTTCCAGGAGCGCTTCAACACCGAGGACGGCAAGGCGCACCTCGTGCCTGCCGAGTGGATGCCCGCGAAGGAGCTCCCGAGCGAGGAGTTCCCGTTCATCCTCAACACGGGGCGTCTGCTCGAGCACTGGCACACCGGTTCAATGACCAGGCGCTCGTTCGCGCTCGACGCGATCCAGCCGGAGGCGTTCGTCTACCTGAATCCGGACGACGCGGCGGCGATGGGGGTGGCCGAGGGCGAGCTCGTGCGAGTCACCTCGCGCCGGGGATCGATCGAGCTGGCCGCCCGCCTGTCGCACCGCGACACGCCCGGCACCTGCTTCATCCCGTTCCACTTCCGCGAGGCCGCCGCGAACGTCCTGACGATCGACGAGATCGACCCGATCGGGAAGATCCCGGAGTTCAAGTTCTGCGCCGTGCGGGTGGAGGCTGCTTGATCAGCCAGCGGCCGCCCGGCTCCGAGGCGCGCGCGGGGCGATTTCCAGGGCCCTCGCTGATCCCGGACCTGCACGAGATCCAGCGCGAGCACGGCTGGCTGCCGCGCGAGGAGCTGGTGAAGCTCTCGCGCGACCGGCGCCGCCCGCTGTACGAGATCGAGGGGCTGGTCTCGTTCTATCCGCACTTCCGCACCGAGCCGCCGCCGGAGAAGGAGATCGCCTGCTGCCACGACCTGGCCTGCTGGCTGCATGGGTCCGACGAGCGCATCGCGGCGCTCCATGCCGAGCACGACGCGGACGCGAACGTGTCGCTTCGCGAGGTGTCCTGCATCGGCCGCTGCGACCGCGCGCCGGCGGTGTCGACCGAGAGTGAGCTGCGCCGCTCCGACGTCCAGCGTCCCAACGACCCGTACGAGCCGGACGCGCGCGAGTACCGCGTCCTGCGCTCGGTCCTCGCCGGCGAGCTCGACGCCGCCGCCCTGGTCGCCGAGCTGAAGGAGTCGGAGCTGCGGGGGATGGGCGGAGCCGGCTTCCCGACCGGCACGAAGTGGGAGCTCGTCGCGAAGCAGGAGGCCGAGCCCAAGTACGCGATCTGCAACGCGGACGAGTCCGAGCCAGGCACCTTCAAGGACCGCCAGATCCTCGCCGAGCAGCCGCACCTCGTGCTCGAGGGCCTCCTGCTCGGGATGCTCGCGACCGGCTGCCGCGAGGGCTGGGTCTTCATCCGCCACGAGTACGAGCCCGAGGAGGAGGTGCTGCGCGAGGAGCTGGAGCGCCTGCGCGGGCTCGACCTGCTCGAGCCGGCGGGGGTGACCGTGGACATCTTCGTCTCGCCGGGCGGCTACATCCTCGGCGAGGAGTCGGCGCTGATCGAGTGCATGGAGGGGCACCGCGGCGAGCCGCGCAACAAGCCGCCGTTCCCGGGCGTCGCGGGGCTGTGGGGCAAGCCGACGCTGATGAACTCGGTCGAGACGTTCGCCCACGTGCCGGTGATCGCCGAGCGCGGAGCCGAGTGGTGGAAGTCGCAGGGGGTCAACGGCGGGACCGGGCTGAAGTTCTTCGCCGTGTCGGGCCACATCGAGAAGCCGGACGTGTACTGCGTCCCGATGGGCACGACTGCGCGCGAGCTGATCGAGCTGGCGGGCGGCGTGAGCGAGGGACGCGAGCTGCTCGCGTTCCAGCCCGGCGGGGCGTCGTCGAACTTCCTCGGGCCGGACCAGCTCGACGTGCCGCTCGATTTCGGCCCGCTCGCCGAGGCAGGCTCGATGCTCGGCTCGGGCGCGGTGGTCGCCATCGCCGAGGGAACCGACCTGCTCGCCGCCGCGACGAACGTGCTGCGCTTCTTCCGCAACGAGTCGTGCGGGAAGTGCGTGCCCTGCCGCGTGGGGTCGACGAAGGCGCACGCGCTGCTGTCCGACCTGATCGAGGCGGGCGGCGGCCCCGAGGACGTTGGCGACAACATCCTCGAGCTCGAGAAGACCATGCGCCTGACGTCCATCTGCGGACTCGGCCAGGTGGCGCTCGGGCCGGCGATCAGCGTGCTCGGGCTGAAGCGGGGCGGGACCGAGGCGCGACCTCAGCCGAGGCCGGCGCGCGCGCCCGACCAGACGACTCCCGATTCGGCCGACGGCGACACGAGCCCCGACGGCGCGAGCGGCCCCGACGGCGACTCGTCCTGAGATGCCCGCTCGCGATCAGCGCGAGTTCTTCACCGTCAAGACGGTTTCGGAGGCGCTGACCGGCTTCCGCCCCGAGCGGCGCACG
>JBIOZO010000247.1:0-3353 GCA_044871215.1 Gaiellaceae bacterium
CCCGCGCGCGCCATGCGCTCGATCTCGCCGGCGGCCTTGCGGATGATCACCGGACCGCCATCTGCTCGAGCGCCTGCTGGATCTCATCGAACACGACCTGCACGGGCCGGTCGGCATGGATCCCGACGAGGTTGCCGCGGGCGCGGTAGTACTCGATCAACGGCTCGGTCTCGGCGTGGTAGAGGCGCAGCCGCTCGTCGATCGCCTCGGGCGTGTCGTCGGCGCGCCCCTCCTCGGCCGCGCGCCTGAGCATGCGCTCGCGGCCGACCTCGTCCTCGAGCTGGAACTCGAAGACGACGTCGAGGTCGCGGTCGATCTCGCGCAGCATCTCCTCGAGCGCCTCGGCCTGCGGCATCGTGCGCGGGAAGCCGTCGAGCACGAAGCCCTCGCGCGCGTCCTCCTCGCCCAGCCGCTCGCGGATCAGCGCGATCATCAGGTCGTCGGGGACCAGGCCGCCGGAGTCGTAGATCGGCTTCACTCGGCGCCCGAGCTCGGTGTCGGCCCCCATCGCGGCGCGAAGCATGTCGCCGGTCGCCACGTGCGGGACGCCGTGCTCCGTCGCGATCAGCTTGCCCTGAGTGCCCTTGCCGGCCCCCTGCGGGCCGAGCAGCAGGATGTCGGCCACTACTTCAGGAAGCCTTCGTAGGAGCGCATCATCATCTGCGACTCCATCTGGCGCATCGTGTCGAGCGCGACGCCGACGACGATCAGCACCGAGGTGCCGCCGAGGGCGCGCGAGGTTGCCTGCGAGAAGCCGCCGTACTTGATGAAGATGCTCGGTAGCACGGCGACCGCGGCCAGGAAGATCGAGCCCGGCAGCGTCAGGCGCGTCAGCACGCGGTCGAGGTACTGCGCGGTCGGCGGCCCCGGGCGGATGCCGGGGATGTAGCCGCCGTGCTTGCGCAGGTTGTCGGCCTGGTCGACCGGGTTGAACTGCACTGCGGTGTAGAAGAACGTGAAGACGATGATCAGGAACGCCTCGGTGGCGATGTACGCCCACGAGGACGGCTGGAAGTGGGTGTTGATGAACGTCTGCGTGTTCGGCGCGAAAGACCCGAGCGTCTGCGGCAGCGCGAGCAGCGCGGCCGCGAAGATGATCGGTATCACGCCGGCCATGTTCACGCGCAGGGGCATATAGGTCGATTCCCCGCTCGTCATCTTCCGCCCGATCATGCGTTTCGCGTACTGGATCGGGATCCGGCGCTGCCCCTCCTGGATGAAGACGACCGCCACGATGATCCCGAGCGCGATCAGCGGGAAGAACAGCTTCTCCATCGGGCCGCCGTTGTACCAGGCGGTCACACCGGCAGGTGCCGAGACGAGGATCGAGGCGAAGATCAGCAGCGAGATGCCGTTGCCGATCCCGCGTTTGGTGATCAGCTCGCCCATGTACATCAGGAGCGTCGTGCCGGCTGTGAGCGTGATGATGATCAGGACGAGCCGCCCGGAGTTCGAGGTCAACGCGCCCTGGCGCTTGAAGAGGTATGCGTAGCCAGTCGCCTGCGCGGCCGCCAGCGCCACGGTCAGGTAGCGCGTGTACTGGTTGATCTTGGCGTAGCCGGACTCGCCTTCCTTCTGGAGCTCCTCCAGCTTGGGGATCACGACAGTCAGGAGCTGCAGGATGATCGAGGCGGTGACGTAGGGCATGATCCCGAGCGCGAAGAGCGAGAACTGCGAGAGCGCGCCGCCCGAGAAGACGTTCAGGAAGCCGAGCAGCGTGCCGCCCTGGCCGCCGAAGAACTGCTTGATCCGCTCTGAGTCGACACCCGGCGCCGGGATCCACGAACCGAGGCGGTAGAGCGCGAGGATGAGCGCGGTGAAGAGCACGCGCTTCCGCAGCTCGGGCACGCGCCAGGCGTTGGCGACCCAGGAGAACACCTACCCCTCGTCCCCTTCCGGCTGCGGCTCGGGATCGGGCTCCGGCTCGGGCTCCTGATCCGGCTCGGCCTCGGCCTGCGGCTCCTCCTGCTCTGGCTCGGCCTCGGCGGGCGGCCGGTTGGTCTGCGGCTTCCGCTTCGGCCGGCGCTCCTTCGGCTCACGCAGCAGCGTCAGCGTTCCGCCCGCGCCCTCGACCTTCTCGCGCGCGCTCGCGGAGGCGGCATGCACGGTGATGCTGAGCTTCTTGCTCAGGTCGCCCTGCCCGAGCAGCTTCACGTCGATGCGCGCGTTCTTGACCAGTCCCTTCTCGACGAGGGACTCGATCGTCACGTCGGCGCCGGTGTCGAAGCGCTCCTCGAGCGCGGCCACGTTGACGGCCTGAGTTGCCGTGCGGTGCGGGCCGACCGGCATCGCGTCGGCCGAGCCGCCGCGCTGCTTGCCGAGGCGCATGTAGATCGGGTTCTGACCGCCCTCGAAGCCTGGGCGCATCTTGCGCGAGCCCGAACGCGACTTCTGTCCCTTCAGCCCGCGGCCCGAGTAGCGGCCCTTGCCGGAGCCCTGGCCGCGGCCGACCCGCTTCCGGTTCTTGCGCGGCTGGGCGGGCTTGAGGTTCGAGAGGTTCAGTTCGTCAGGCATCGGAGTCCACCCTCACGAGGTGACGGACTTTCCTGAGCATACCGGCGAGCTGCGGGCTCTCCGCGTGCTCCGCGCTGCGCCCGATCTTGCCCAGGCCGAGCGCGCGGAGCGTGCCGCGGTGCCGCTGGCTCTGGCCGATCGCGCTACGCGTCTGGGTGATCTTCAGCTTCGCCATTCGTGGTCTCCGGCTCCGGCTCGGCCACTGCCTCGGCCGCCGGCGCCTCGTCCTCCTCGGGCTGCTTCGCTCCCACGGGGAGCACCTGGCTGATGGTCAGGCCGCGCGTGGCGGCGACCTCGTCGGGACGGCGCAGGCTCTGCAGGCCCTGAACCGTCGCCTTGAGCATGTTGATCGGGTTCGTCGTGCCGAGGCTCTTCGCGAGGATGTCGCGGATGCCGGCCAGCTCGAGCACGGCGCGAACGCCGCCGCCGGCGATCACGCCCGTTCCCTCGCTCGCCGGCCGCAGCAGCACGCGTGCCGCGCCGAAGCGCCCGAGGATCTCGTGCGTGATCGTCGTGCCGTGCCGCGGCACCGTGAAGAGGTTCTTCTTGGCGTCGTCGACGGCCTTCGAGATCGCCAGCGGGACCTCGCGCGCCTTGCCGTAGCCGAGGCCGACGCGGTCGACCTCGTCGCCGATCACGACGAGCGCGGTGAACGAGAACCGCCGGCCGCCCTTGACCACCTTGGCGACGCGGTTGATCTCGACCACGCGCTCCTTCAGCTCTCTCGATTCCTGGACGTCAATGCTCACTTAGAACTTCAAGCCTCCTTCGCGGGCCGCGTCGGCCAGCGCCTTCACGCGACCGTGGTAGAGGTAGCCGCCGCGGTCGAAGACGACCGT
>JBIOZO010000248.1:0-21819 GCA_044871215.1 Gaiellaceae bacterium
TCGAGGGCGACGGTCGTGCGGCTGAGGCGGAGCGCGCCTTTCCCGTCGACCCAGCCTCGCCGGCCGTTCGGGAGCTCGGTCGTGATCACCTTGAGCGCGGAGCCGGCGCGCGTGACCGCGAACGTGCGCGGCGAGCCGAACTCGGTGCGAGCGCCGAGGCGAGCGACGACCGGCCCGTCGGGGGCGCTGCGAACGTCGACGACGCGACCTGGCCGAACGAGCGCCACGAGCGTCCCGCGAGGCGCTCGCCGAGGCGTCGCCGATGCGTGCGCGAACGGCTCGGGAGCACGCACGAGGACCGCCTGCCTCGGGTTCTGGAGGGGCCGGGCCTGGCCCGAAACGTCACCGACTAGTGAGGCGGCGAGGAGGACTGCAGCGGCGAGCGCGATCCGGCGGCCCATGCTGCCGAAATCGGCGCGACTGCAAGGTCAGGCATCCCTCGATCGAGGGATGCCCGGCTAAAGGCGCTTGGCGCGGCCCAGCGAGAGCCACCACTGGCCGGCTGCGAGCTGAAGCCAGGAGATCAGCACGAGCGGGATCGCTAGCAGCGCTGGCAGCACGACGTCGAAGATCGCGACCGCGACCGGCTTGACGAACGCCTTCTCGGAGTTGGCATAGATCGCGAGCGCCCCCAGGACGGCGAGGATCACGATGAAGAGGGCCGTCCCGTGCGGCGTCAGCAGCACCCAGAGGCCCCAGGCCGCCGCGCCCAGCGCGGCTAGGAGCACCAGCAGGACGACCGGAAGGACCGCGGGCAGCATCCGAGAGGGCTTCATGAAGCGCTGCTTCGAGACGCGCAGCACCTTGAGGTACTTCTTGCTCGGCTGGGCGAGTTGCTCGGCGACGACCTCGAAGGGCCACTCGGCGTCGGGGCCCGGGGAGCCGAGCGCGGCGATCCCGGCGCGCGACGGGACGATCTTGCCGGTCAGCTGGTAGGCGTCGGCCATCAGCGACCACGCCTCGACCTCGCAGAACGCGTCCAGGTCGGTGCGAACCTGGGCCAGCGCGCGCTGGACATCCTCGACCACGCCGAAGTCGGTCGACTCGATCTTCGTCTCCTTCTCCGAGACCTCGCCGCCCGGCGTTCGCTCGCGCGCCGGCAGGCCGGTCTGCAGGTGCATGAAGGCGACCGAGGCGCCCTCGCGCAGCAGCTGGAGCAGCCGCTGCTCGCGCTCGGCGTCGCCGTAGATCGAGATGACGCGGCCGAGCACGGCGGGCAGCCGCGTCGAGGGCTTCGCGAGGTCGGGCATCTGCCCCGAGCCATCGCTGATGATCCAGTGCGAGCAGCCGCGGTCGACGAGGCCTTCGACGCCCTGGTTGTCGTGGACGCCGCCGTCGACGAGCTCGACCTTCAGGTCGTCGAAGAGGCCCGGCACGATCATCGGCGGAAAACCGCCGGGGAAGCAGGCCGACGAGACGACCGCGCTGCCGAGCGGGAAGTCGCGGCACGCCTGCGGCAGGTCGGCCCACTTCGTCCGCTGCAGGATCGTGTTCTTGTCGACGTCCTCGCGCGCTGACCGGTCGGTCGTCCCCTGCCTCGGCGGCTCGCCCATGTACATCGCCTCGAAGCGCCAGTTGTGGCCTGTGTTGAGCGTCGTCGCCTCGAGCAGCAGGATCGGGACCGGCGCATGACGGCTCGCGTTCTCGTCGTCCGGGTTGAACGCACCCTGGTGGCCCTTCGGCTCGATCAGCAGGTCGCGCATCGCGATCCGGCCGCCGCGCTTGGGCCGCTCGCCCCACGCCTTCGCGTAGAAGCGCTGTTCGTAGAGCGCTCCGATCCGGTCTGTGCGCGTGTAGGTCGGCAGGGCCATGCGGAAGTTCTCGAGCACGTTCGCCCAGCCGGAGCCGCGCACGTTGGTCGCGGCCGCCTCGCGGTACTCGTGCTCGACCACGCGGATGAGCTCGACGTAGTCGGCATCGGTGAGCTCGGCGTCGGGCTTCGACTCGAGCAGGTTCTTGACGTGCAGGTAGTAGAGCGCGCCGACGATCGAGCCGCCCGAGACCGTCGAGATCACCTGGATCGGGCGGAGGAGGCCGAGCTCGGCGAGCCGTGCGAGGACGCCGATGTGGAAGAAGGCCGCGCGGTGGCCGCCCCCGGATAGGGCAAGGCCGAGCTTCGGGTGCTCCCGTTCCTCGGTCACTGGCGGCGCACTCACGATCTCATCGCGACCGGCGAAGGTCAACGGCGCCGAGTTTTGACCCACGCGGGTCATGACAGGGCCTGCGAGCGGATGACAAGCTCGAATCACGCTCGAACGGCAAGGTAGGTGCCAATACCTTCCCTCCCGGCTCCGCCCCCTAGACGGCGCCGGGCCCCTCGGCCGGACGAGCGCTCTCCCTACCGGTCGCACGCGGCGGTGCGGCCGGTAGGCCTCTTTCTCGCCCGATGACGCCCACACCCGAAGATCCGACGAAGCTCGACCTTGCCCGTGCGCTGGAAGACCTCGCGGCGCCGGCGCACGTCATCGACTGCGAAGGTCGCTTCCGCTGGCTCAACAGGGCGCACATCGAGCTGTTCGGCGACGGGCGCGGGCGGACGTTCCTGGACTCTGTCGCCCTAGAGCACCGACAGCTCGCGCGCACGAACTTCGCGCGCACGGTGGTCGGGCGGACGACGACGATCTTCGACCTGGTCATGCTCGCGCGGGAGGGCGAGCAGCTGACGCTACGCATCACCTCCGCGCCACTCCGTGAGAACGACGAGGTGGTTGGCAGCTTCGGGGTCGGCTTCCCCCTGACGAAAGCCTCGGCAGCGGCGAGCTCGGTGCTGGACGAGCTGACCCCGCGCCAGCTCGAGGTATTGCGGCTGCTGGCCGAGGGCCTCGACACGCCGGAGATCGCGCGGCGCCTGGGCGTGGCGGAGGAGACCGCTCGCAACCACATCCGCGCCCTCCTGCGGGCGACGGGCGCGCACTCGCGCCTGGAGGTCGTCCTGCTCGGCATCCGGCACGGAGTCGTCGCGCCGAATTGACCTAGCCGGGTCAGCCGCGCAGCGGCGCTGAGGCCGACAATTCGTCCGGGCCGTGGCGTCAATCCTGCTCGCCCCGGAGCCGCGGCCCTATCTTTTCTCTGTGAAGCAGGCGACGGTTGCACTGCTCGCAGCGACGGTCATCGCCGGCTGCGGCGGGCACGCCCGGTCGACGCAGCTGACGATCCGGGTGGCTGACGCGTCCGACGGCTCCAGCCCCCGTACGTACCGGCTCGAATGCGGGCCGCCGGGCGGAACTCCGCGTAACGCCGGGGCCATGTGCGCTGCGCTCGCCCGACAGCCCGACATGCTCCGGAGCCCTCGCCAGGTGGTCTGCGGTCCAGGAGCTTCGCCTCGCACGACGGTGGATATCAGCGGGCTCTACCGAGGCCGCAAGGTGCACGCGAAGTTCCAGGATGCGTGCTCGACCGGCGCGAACGACGGCTTCGGCGCCTGGATCGACGTGCTCGAAGCAGCCTGACACCAGGAGTCTCGTCAGAATCGACGGACGATGAAGGTCGGCATCATCGTCCCCTACTCATGGTCCTACTGGGGCGCGGTCCCGGAGCACGCCGAGCTCCAGGCGGCGGCGCTCGGGCGGCAGGGGGTCGAGACGCGCACCGTGATGGGCAATGACCCGCCGGGCAGCTTCACGCGGGTGCTGCACCCGCGGCACGGCCGGCACGGCGAGCCGCCGCCGGACGTGATTCCGGTCGGGCGCTCGGTGATCGTCCCGGCGAACGGGGCGCTGCCGAACATCATCCTCAGCCCGAGAGCCGTGGTCCGGATGAAACAGGTGCTGCAGCGCGAGCGGTTCGACGTGCTGCACCTGCACGAGCCGATGACGCCCGTGATCTGCACGGCGGCGCTGGCCTGGGCGCGTTGCCCGGTCGTCGCCACGTTCCACGCCTCAGGCGGCCTCGGCTGGCTGCACGCAGGCCGGCCCGCCTGGGGCTTCCTGATGGACCGGATCGACCGGCGCGTCGCCGTCTCGGACGCTGCCCGCGAGTCCGCCGCGCGCTGGTTCCCGGGCGAGTTCGAGGTGATCCCGAACGGTGTGCTGATCCCCGAGCACGCCGACGCGGCCGGCCGTGAGCGCCGGATCGTGTTCGTGGGGCGGCACGACCCGCGCAAGGGCATGCCGGTCCTCCTGCGCGCCTGGCCGGAGATCCACCACCGCACCGGGGCGCGGCTGCGGATCGTCGGCGCCGACCCGCTGATGGTGCGGCTGGCGATGACGCGGGCCGGTGTCTCGAGCGAAGGGGTCGACCCGCTCGGCTTCCTCAGCCAGGACGACCTGACCGAGGAGCTGTCGACCGCCAAGGCGCTGATTGCTCCGTCGCTGGGCGGGGAGAGCTTCGGCATGGTGCTGACGCGAGCGTTCGCGTGCGCGACACCGGTCGTCGCCTCCGACATCAGCGGCTACCGTGACGTCATGACGGACGAGACCGGCGTGCTCGTCCCGCCCGGGGACCCCCAGGCGCTCGCCGACGGGGTGGTGGGGCTGCTCGAAGACGAGCCGCGTCGAGAGCGCTTCGGCGCAGCAGCGCGGCGGCTCGCCCAGGAGCGCTACTCGTGGGACGACATTGGGCGGAGGCTGGCCGAGATCTACCGGGAGCTCGGCTGAACCTGCGGATCCCAGGAGCGTCGCTGCTGCGGGTCGCGGCGGTGCTGGCGTGCGCCGCCGGAGTGGTCGCGCTGCTGTGGTGGCGCGGACCGGACTGGGGAACCGTCTGGCACGCCTTCGACGCGGTCAAGTGGTACTGGGTCGCCGGCGCGATCGCGTTGAACCTGCTCTCGGTCGTCGTGCGCGCATTCGCCTGGAGCACGGTGATCAACCAGGCGTTGGAGCCACCGCATCCACGCTTCATGCTCGTCTTCTCGGCCTTCTCGGTCGGCCTGTTCGCGAACGCCGTGCTCCCGGGCCGCATCGGCGAGCTGGCTCGCGTGGCCGTGCTGACGCGGAAGCTGCGGCTGCAGGGCCGTGGCAACGGCACCTGGGCGTCGCTCGTCGGGACGGTTTTCGCGCACCGGCTCTTCGACCTCGTCCCGACCGCGCTGCTGATCCTCTACGTGCTATTCACGGCGAAGATCCCGCACTGGGCGATCACCAGCCTGCTGGTCGTCGTCGGAGTCGGCTTCGGGCTGTTCGCGTTCGCCTTCGCGAGCGCGCGGCACCACAACCGGTCGGTGCTCGAAGGAGTCGGGCCTGTGCGGCGGCTGTTGGAGATGGGCCGGGCGGGCCTCGCAGTCCTGCACGCGCCGGGGCCGGCCGCTGTCGCTGCGTTGTTCCAGACGCTCGGCTGGGTCTGCCAGCTGTTCGCGGTCTACGTGGCGATGCGGGCCTTCGACATCCACGCGCCGCTGCCGGCGGCCGCACTCGTGCTGCTGCTGATGAACGTCGCGACACTCTTCCCGCTCTGGCCCGGGAACATCGGGCTGCTGCAGGCGGCGATCGCGCTGCCTCTTCGCTCCTACGGCGTCCCGGCCGGTCAGGCGATCGCATTCGGCTTCGGGCTGCAGGCGATCGAGGCGTCCGTCGGCGTCGGCGTCGGCCTGATGTTCCTCGCACGCGAGGGGCTCTCGTTCGCGATGCTGCGGCGGATGCCCGACGCGTCGGAGGCCGAGGTGCCGGAAGAGGAGACCGAGGCCGTGGAGGCGCTCGGCGAGGAGCAGCCCGATTCGCGCGCTCGCGTGCCCGGCTAGCCTCAAGGGCGTCCTCACGGCGGGCGAGGCGGCGGCGGCCCTGGCGCGCGGACTTCAGCGCGCGGGCTGCGCATCGGTGGAGCTGCCGCTGGGTGACGGCGGCGAAGGGACCGCCGCGGTGCTCGGTGCTCAACTCCTCCGTCTGGAGACGGTGCACGACGCGTTCGGGCGCGAGCGCGAGGCGCCGGTGCGCGCGCTGCCGGACGGGACGGTCGTCGTTGAGAGCGCCGACGCGGTCCCGCTCGACCCGTCTCGGCTGGACGTGCAGGCCGCCTCGAGTCGCGGCTTCGGGGAGCTAATCGCCCACGCTGAGCCGTGCGAGCGGCTGCTCGTCTGCCTCGGCGGCACGGCCACGATGGACGCGGGTGCAGGCCTGCTCGAGGTGCTCACCGAGCTGCCGGCGCCGACGACGGCGCTCTGTGACACGCGCGCGACGCTCGCCGAGGCGCCGGGGCTCTTCGGCCCCCAGAAGGGAGCAAAGCCCGACGAGGTGGCCGAGCTCGCGCAGCGGTTCGCCGCCGTGCCGCTGGCCGACCTCGTGGGCGGCGGAGCTGCGGGAGGCCTCGGCGCCGCCCTCGCCGGGCTCGGCGCCGAGCTCGTCCCGGGCGCCGCTTTCGTACTGGAGGCGGTCGGCTTCCGCGAGCAGGCGGCGCGCGTCGATCTCGTCATCACGGGCGAGGGCACCGTCGACCGCACGAGCTTCGAGGGCAAGGCACCCGGCGAGGCGGTTCAGGCCTGCGCCGAGCTCGGCGTTCCCTGCGTGCTCTTCGGTGGACGCGTCGAGGAGGGGATGGAGGCGGTCGCCCTCAGCGGCGACCCGTCTCGAGCCCGCGAGGATCTTGAAGAGCTAGGCGTCCGCTTCGGCCGCGCGTAGCCGCTTGGCCATCGCCTGCAGCAGCGGCCACGCGATCCGCGCGTCGCTCTCGACGAGCGGACGGAAGTCCCAGAAGGTGAGCCCGTAGCACTTGAGATCGGACTCGGCCTGGATCGAGGCGGTGCGGTCGCCCTGGTCGATCATCGCGATGTCGCCGAAGTAGTCGCCCGGGCCCAGGCGCCCGCGCTCCTCGCCGTGCACGTCGACCACGGCCTCGCCGCTCTCGATCACGAAGAAGCCGGCGGCGCCTTCGCCCTCGGCGGCCACAGACTCGCCGGCCGAGAACGTCCGCTCCTTGAATGAGCCGCTCAGCCGCTCGAGCTCGCGGGGCTCCAGCTCCGCGAAGAGCGGCACACGCTGAAGGAGTTCGACTGAGGGCCCGGCCACGCCCGGGATGCTAACCGGGGTGACCGGGCCCTCGCAATCGAACCGACGCTAGAGCCGCAGGCCCCGGCTCCAGGCCGGGCCGTACATCAGCGGGCCGGCCTGACGCTTCGTGATCAGCGCCCGCACGATGACGCCGTGCGGGAAGGCGAGACGGGTGACCCCGATCGAGTCGTAGGATCCCGCCTTCGCCGTCCGGCGCGTGAGCTTGACGGCGCGGAACGTGTGCCAACGGTGCGTACGCTTGTTGAAGCGCTGCAGCACCGTGTGATGGCGCACGAGCGACGCGTCGGCACGTACATGGACGTAGAGCAGATGCCGGCCGACCTGCTTGACACGGACGAACGGCTTGACGTTCACGATGTGCTCGGCGCTGGGCACGTTCTGCCAGACCGCACGGTACGCAGTGATCCGCCGCGGCTTGACCTGCACGTGCCAAACGCCGTTCAGGGTAGTCGTGCGCGCCACCTCGCGGAAGTCGGTGGCACCCTCCGGCAGGGCCTGGATCGACACGTCCTCGCCGGTCGAGCCCTTCGCGGAAACGGAGCCCTGCAGGCGGACCGTGCGGAAGATTTGCACGGTCTGCGCGCTCTGGCGAATCAGCACGACGCGGGTCGAGGCGACCTCGACGGCGCCCTTCTGGCCCGTCTTGAAGGCGCCGTGGTAGGTGAACGTGCCGCCATTGACGAAGACGTGCGACCACGACTGGCCGGGGGCGAGCACCGGCGACTTCCAGGTCCCGTCGTCGCTCACGACCTGGCGATTGACCGTGTCGCCGTTCGTCCAGGTGACGGAATCGCCGTTGTTGATCGAGATCAGCGGCGGGAAGCCGCTCGGCGCGATCGTCGCCGTGTAGTTATCTGCGCCTGCCGGCGCCGCAGCCGCCAGCCCCAGCACGAGGAGCGGCAGAAGCAACAGCTTTCTCATGGTTATCTCCTAACATCGTAATACGATTCTTATTGTTCGAAACCCGTATTACCGGGTCGTCAGAACTGAAACCGCCTAAACGGTGGAGACGCCGAGACGCGAGCCGATCACGGCGTCGGCGGCCTGAGAGCTGTCTGCGTGGCCCGTGACGGCCGGGAGGAAGTCGTCTCGATCGAGGGCGTAGAGCGAGACGTCGCCCACCGCCCTGACTGTTGCGGTGCGCGGCACGTCGCGCAGGAGCGCGATCTCGCCGAAGTACTCGCCGACGCCCTCGCGCCGCGGCGGTTTCCCGTCGACGAGGATCTCGACCTCGCCGGCGTCCACGATGTAGAACCGGTCGCCGTGATCGCCCATCCGGATGATCTCGTCGCCGGCGCTGGCTTGGACCGGCGTGAGGCGGGCGGCGAGCTGCTCGAGCACCGGCGGCGTGAGCGGCGCGAAGATCGGGATCTGCTGAAGCAGTTCGAGCTCGCGTGCCCGAACCGGAGCCGTGTCCATCCTCGCCAGGCCGGCGGTGGTCAGTGCACAGAGCACTGGCAAGAAGCCGCCCACGATTACGAGGGCCCAGCGGACGCCGACCGCATCGATCAGGGGCGGTGCCAGGATCGCACCGACCGCAACGGTCCCGTAGAAGAGGCTGTGAAGGACACCGAACACGCGTGCGAGGACGTCGCTTGGCGTACCGCGCTGAAGAAGCGTGAAGCCGGCGACGTCGCCGACGATGATCGCGAACCCGACCAGCGCGAAGACCACGAGCGTGGTGGCCGTCGAAGGGAAGGCGCCGATGAGCAGCAGCGGCGCGCCCGTGCACGCGACCGCCACTCCGAAGGTCGTGGCGAGCCGATGGTGCCCCACCAGCATCAGCGAGAACACGCCTCCGAGGATGCCGCCGACCCCGACGGCTGCGTTCAGGTAGCCGACGCCGCTCGGCCCCAGGTCGAGCAATTGAAGGGCGGAAACCGTCACGAGGACGCCGAACGCCCCGTTGACGAGGGTTTGGGCCCCGAACAGCCCGACGATCAGCCGCAGCCGTCGGTCATGGGCAATGGCGCGAAAGCCGGCGGTCACCTCGTGCAGCAGGTGCGGCCGTTCGCTTGCCATCGGGGGTTCCGGCGCGCCTCGCAGCAGGCTGAGCATGAGCGCCGAGTAGACGAACGCACCGGCGGTCACGGCGAACACGACCCAGACGTTCGAAAACACCAGCAGGACTCCGCCGAGGGCTGGGCCGACGCAGAAGCCGAGGCTCTCGATCGTGCTCGAGGTGACGTTGGCGGCTGTGAGCTCCTGTGGCGTACGCGCCAGTGCAGGGACGAGCGCGGCCTGGGCTGGTTGAAACGCCGTATTGATGATCGCGACCAAGGATGCGAGGACATAGATGGAGGCCGCAGGCGCGCCGGCGTACGCGCACACCGTCATTACCGCGAGGGCCACTGCGCGCGACAGGTCGGTGAGAAGCATCACTCGCACGCGCGGGTACTTGTCGCCGAGCACCGCAGCCAGCGGTGAGGCTATGGCGGCCGGGACCCAGCGGATGAGCGCGACGAACCCCACTGCTGACGCGCCGCCTTGGTCGTACGCGTACACCGCGAGAGCGACGGCGTACGACCAGCTGCCGATGATCGAGCCCGCCCACGCCAGTTCCAGTCGGCGCAGCGAGGGATTCCCGAGAACGTCACGCAGTGCACGGATTGACTCGCGCACGTGCTCCCGCAGCCGGTCCACGGGCGGAGAATGGCACCCCTCGTTGCTTTTTTGAAGATGCCATGGAAGATTTCCGCGAAGATCTGCGTCAGGTGATCAGGTTCCGAAAGTTCGAAAGGAGGACGTTCGATGGAGGATCAGGACCGCAAGCCCCAGACCGACGAAGAGGTCGAGGCTCATAGCCTCAACGCCCCCGCAAAGGGCGCTCCCGCGAAGGGTCGCGAGGACAACGGCGACGACGTCGAGGCTCACAGCCTCAACTCCCCCGCTAAGGGCGCACCCGCGAAGGGTCGCGAGGACGACGGCGACGACGTCGAGGCTCACGTGCACTTCAACGCCCCCGCGAAAGGCGGACCCGCCAAGGGGTAACGTCGGCAAGGCAAGCCTTCGGACTAGGACTTTGAGCTCAGTCCGACTGGAGAGGGAGCCGAGAGGCTCCCTCTCAGCGTTCTCGGAGAAGCTTTCGCGCCGCGTCCAGCAACTGCAGCGCCGCTTCGCGGTTCTCGGGCTCAGCTTCGTCGAGCCGAGCCGCGAACCGCGCCAGCGCGTCGGCGTCGCCGCCTTCCTGCTCGAGCACGCCGCGAGCCGCGCGGGCCTTCTGGAGCAGGTCGAGCGCGATCGCGGCCTGGTTTGCGAACAGCCCGAGCACGTCCATCTCCGCGAGCGAGAATGCCGCCTTCTGTGGCCGGTCGAGCACCTCGAGCACGCCGAGCGCCTCGTCCTCGTGCAGTAGCGGCACGGCCATCAGACCTTTCGGCACGAAACCCGTGGATTCCGCAGCCTCGCGGGCAAAGCGCGGATCCTTGTCGAGCTCGTCGACCACGAGCGGCTGCCGTGTGACGAGAACCCAGCCGGCGATTCCGGTGCTGGAGGGGAAGCGTTGGCCGACGAGCTCGTCGGCCCCCTCGCCCGCCACCGCCTCGAAGACGAGCTCGTCCGCCTCCTCGTCGAACAGGAACACCGACGAAGCTCGGGCGCCAAAGATCGCGCGTGCCACGTCGACGATCGATTGCAGCAGCTGGCGGTAGCTCTCTTCAGAGCCGAGCGCGCCGGCGGCCACGGCCGCTCGTAGGTCGCTCACGTCCCACCTCCCACGTTGTTGGCGGTCAGGTAGAGCACGCTCTTGAGCTGGAACGGGGTCAGCTCGGGATGCTTCGAAAGCACGAGCGCGCAGATCCCGCTCATGTGCGGCGTGGCGAAGCTGTTTCCGGTCGAGAGGATCGTCCCGCCGCCGAGCCAGGCGATCTCGACTCCGACGCCGCGCGCGAAGAACTCGACCGGGGGCGACGGGTTGTAGAAGAACGTCGTCGGATCGGGCTCCTCGTGGCTGCCCACCGAGATCACCGACGAGAAACGCCACGGGTAGCTCTCGACCGGCATGTTGTGCGCCGACGCGACGAGCACGGTGTTGTTGAAGTACGCCTTGTCGGCCAGCTCGTGCAGGAGCTCGGCGAACTGGCGCTTCGTCGTGGAGAGGCTCATGTTGATTACGTCGAAGCCCTCCTCGACCGCCCAGCGCAGGCCTTCGAGCAGGATCGGGCCGCTGCCTTTGAAGCCGGCTCCGAGGACGCGCGCGCTGTACAGCGTGCACTCGGGCGCGAGTCCGCGGACGATCCCGGCACAGGCCGTCCCGTGGCCGCAGAGGTCACCCTCGGTGTCCTCGACGCGCTCGATCTCGTCGTCCTCGCCGCGGTGGAAGGCGACCGCGCTTTCGACCTCGCCGACCTGCGGATGCCCGGCCTCGATCCCGCTGTCGAGGATGCAGACGCGGACGCCCTTGCCGGTTGCACCGCCGAAGGCCCAGTCGCGCGTCACGCGCTCGGGCCAGTCGACGCCGATCGCGATGCGATCGCCCGCCCCGGCGGGCAGGCTCCACGCGGGAAGGTCGGCGGCCTCGCTCACCGGCTGATCGTAAAGGAGCTAGTCGCCCGCCAAGAGGCGACGGAGCTCTTCGACCACGCGGGGCTGCGGCTCGACGCCTTCCGCCTGCAGCGCGCTCTCGAGGTCGGCGAGAACGTCGGCGCGGAAGGCCGCGTCGGCCTCGGCCCGGGCGACCAGCTCGTCCAGCCCGCGCCTGGCGGCCGGGAGCTCCTGGGCCGCCTGCACCCATGCCTGCGGAGCCGGCGGAAGCATCCCGATCAGCCGTGAAAGTTGCTCGTGGTCGTAGTTGCTCATCACGTCACCTGTCCACCGGACGGGGCGGGGGGCACATTTCTTCCCTCACCCTCGAAAGCGTCGCGGAGCTTGTCCAGGCAGCGGGAGATGCGGCTGGCAATCGTCCCGGCCGGCAGACCCAGCGTGTCGCCGATCGTCCGGTAGCTCTCGTCCCGTGCGAAGAAGCGGTCGAGGATCTGTTGGCAGTTCTCCGGCAGCTCCGCCAGCGCGTCGTGCACGTCGAAGGCATCCTCGAGCGCGGTCAGCACGTCCTCGGCCGGCAACTCGGGCAGCTCCTCGATGTCGGCCTCCGACTCGCGTGCGCCAGAGCGCAGGCGGTCGATGCAGACGCGGCGCGTCAGCTGCGCGATCCACGGCCGGACGGCTTCGTCGTCGCGCAGCGAACCGAGCCGTTCGTACACCCGGGCGAAGACGTCCTGAAAGACGTCCTCGGCGTCCTGCTGACCCAGGCGGAAGCCCTGCACCGCGATCGCGTAGACGTAGCGCGAGAAGCGCTCGACGAGCTCCCGCCACGCGGCGTCGTCGCCCGCCCTGCAGCGCGCGACCAGCGCGGCGTCGGAGCTCGCCTGCGCGATCAGCTCTGGGCCGCGCGCAGGCGCTTTGCCATCGTCTCCAGGAGCTTCCATGCGATCCCTGCATTCCCCTCGACGAGGGGTCGGAACTCCCAGGACGTGAGGCCGTAACAGCGGAGCTCGCTGTCGGCCGTGACCGTCGCGCTCCTGGCTCCCTCGTCGATCAGCGCGATCTCGCCGAAATAGTCGCCGGGCCCCAGCTTGTCGCGCTCGCCGCCGCGCACGGTGACGGAGGCTTCGCCGCTCTCGATCACGAAGAAGCCGGCGCCGGTCTTTCCTTCGCCGACGACGGTGCTGCCGGACGGGAACGTCCGCTCCTTGAACGACCGGGCCAGGCGTTCTAGCTCGCCGGGCTCGAAGTCGGCGAATAGGGGGACGCGCTGGAGAAGCTCGACTCGTACTTCGGCCACGCGCGGATACTAAGGCTTTACGGCTTGTGAACGGTTCGCAAGCTCTTCGATCTTGCCCTCGGCGGTGTCGAGGCGCTCCCTGCAGAAGCGGTACAGCTCCTCGCCGCGCTCCCAGAGCTTGAGTGCCTCGTCGAGCGGCGCCTCGCCGCTCTCCAGGCGGTGGACGATGCCCTCCAGCTCCTTCTGGGCCTCCTCGAACGTCACGCTCGCTCCTCGACGCGGGCCCCAAAGCTGCCCTCGGCGACCTCGACGTCGACATGCTCGCCGGGCTCGACGGCTTGCGGGGAGCGAACGATCTCCTCGCCGGCGCGGACGATGGCGTACCCGCGCTCGAGTGTCGAGCGAGGCGACAGGGCGCGCAGCCGGCCGCCGGCCTGCTCCAGCTTCGCCCGGCGGCGCTCCAGCAGCAATCTCGGCGCTCGGGCGAGGCGCTCGTGCGTGCCGTCCAGCCGGCGGCGCTCACGCTCGAGGCTCCGCCGCGTCCCCCGCTCGAGCCCCGCGCGCGAGCGGTCGAGGCGCTCCAGCAGCTGGGTCAGGTCCGGCACGACGAGCCGCCCCGCGACGCTGGGCGTGGAGGCGCGGACGTCGGCCGCGAGATCGCAGAGCGGCATGTCCTGCTCGTGGCCGACGGCGGTGACGACGGGCACCGGGCACTCTGCGATCGCACGCACAAGGCGCTCATCGCTGAAAGGCAGCAGATCCTCGAAGCTGCCGCCCCCGCGCGCCACGACGAGGACGTCGACGCCTTCACGGCAGAGCGCACGCAGGGCTTCGACGATTGCGCCGGCGGCCCGCGGGCCCTGGACGTAGGTCTCGGCCACGAGCACGTTGGCCGGCGGGAAACGCGTCGTGACCGCCGTGAGGACGTCCCGCTTGGCCGCGGCGTCGTTCCCCGTCACGAGGCCGATCCTCGTGGGCAGCAGCGGCAACGGCCGCTTGCGCTCGGAGGCGAACAGCCCCTCGGCGGCCAGCTTCGCCTTCAGGCGCTCGAGTGCGGCGAGATGGTCGCCCAGGCCGAAGCGCTCGAGCGACAGCGCGCGCAGGCGAAACTCGCCGCGCGCTTCGTAGAGCTCCGGCCGGCCGTAGGCATGGATGCGATCGCCGTCGGTCAGGTCGAGGCGCAGTGCGTCGAACTGTCCCCGGGCGATCGAGACGCCGAGGCAAGCGCCGTCCTGCGGATCCTTGAGCGTGAAGAAGACGCTCGCCCAGCGCGCGGAGCGCCGCAACTCGGTCACCTCGCCCTCGACCCAGACCGTCGGCAGCCGCTGGAGCCACGACGCCACGCCACGGTTGAAGGCACCGACGGAGTAGACCTTGCGGTCGCCGTACTCGATCGCCTCGACCTTCACGAGGCTCAGGATACGGCGAAGGGTTAGATCAGGATCTCGGCGGCCGTCTCGGGCGAGCAGCCCTGGCGCAGCAGGTCGACCGCATGATGCAGATCGGCCGGGCTGTGGGCGATCTTCTCGGCCAGCGGCAGCGGGAAGCCGGCTTCCATCAGCACGTGCAGGCGCCAGCTCTCGACTTTCGCCTGTTCGTCCCTGGGTGTCTCGGCGATCTGCGTCATCGGCTTCGGGTAGTTCGTCCTGTCCTAGACGAACCCTCCCCGTGGAAGTTTGTCCTTTGCCGAATCAGCCGCTGCGAAACGTGGGAGCGAGGCGGGAACCGGCCTCGTTCAGCGCTTCGTCGATCCGCCGCTGGAGGTCCTGGAGCCGCGCGTTCAGCACGGTCCGCTCGGCCTCGGCGTCGGCCGCCAGCGCCTGAACCTGCGAGCGCAGCCCGACCTCGGCGTCACCGATGCGCCGCTGGAGCTCTGCGATCAACTCGTCGCGCTCGTGCTCGAGGCTCGTGCCGATTTGGGAGAGCTTGCGCTCGAGGCGCTGCCCGCCGGCGTCGGCAACGTGCGCCAGGCGCTCGGCGAGGACGCCCTGAGCCTCCTTCGCGAAATGCTCGACCGCGCGGTCGAGCTCGCGCGAGAGGCGCTGAGCCGCGTCGTCGCGCGCGTGCCTGATGGCGTCGCCGAACTGCTTCGTCACAGCGTCGGAGAAGCTGTCCGCGGTCCGCTCGACCACGCGCTTGAGCTGGTCGAGCTGCCGCCGCTCGATGTCGGCGAAGCCCGCCTGGATGCGCTGGATCGCCTCGGCTTCCTCCGCGCTGATGCGCTCGCGGAGCTCCCGCTCGCGCTGGCGCAGGCGCTCGGCCACCTCGTGCAACGCGCGTCGGCGCTCGCGCTCGTGCGTCTCGAGCTGCTCCAGCGACTCCTGTGAGAGCTCGCCGGCCGCCTTGGTGAACTGCGTCTCGAGCGCCGCGAGCCGCTCGCGCTGCTCGTCGCTGGCGGCGTCGAGCCGCTCGGTGTCGAGTTGCAGCCGCGACTCGGCCTGCCCCATCAGTTGCCGGTGCCGCTCGGCCATGGCTGTCAGCTGCGAGGCGAGCCCGCGCTCGGTGCGCTCGAGGTCGGCGTTCAGCTCGGACAGACGGTGCGCAACCCGCTGTTCGACCTTTGCGAGAGCGTCGCTCAGCTCCGCGCCGGCTGCCTGCTCCCGCTCGGCGAGCGCCGCGCGCCGGGTCTCCCCGATTTTCCGCTCCTCCGCGACAAGCTTCGAGAGCGAGTCGGCGCGCGCGCGGGAGAGCGTGCGTTCGAGCTCGGCCGCGCGAGCCTCGACCTCGGCCGCGACGAGCGCGTCGAAGTGGGCCTCGGCCTCGGCCAGCTGCCGGTCGACCTGCCGCGAGCGGGCGACCAGGCGCTGCAGCACGACCACCCCGAGCTGTAGGGCCGCGCAGACCATGATCCCCCCGGCTGCGACGGCCAGCTCGCGCGACGGCTCGAGCGCGAAGACAACCCAGCCGACGGCCGCAGCGGCACCGACGATTCCGGCCAGCGCAAGCAGCGTCGGCCGCGAGACACGCTCGAAAACGGCGGCCACGGCCGAGGAGAAGACCACTACCACGGCAGCCGCGAAGACGAGCTCGAGGACGTCCGCACGCACGGGCGCCATGCTACGCCAGCCTGAGAACCAGCAGAGCGGCCGCGAGCGTCACGTTGGCCGCTGCCAGCGCCAGCAGCGCGCGCTCGGGCCCCGCGACCAGCGTCTCACTCGTGATGGGCTCGCGCCCGCCGTCGCGCAGCTCGATCGTGCCTCCGATCGCGTCCACGCGGCGCCGGACGTGGCGCACGGGAGTCGAGAGTGCCCGTTGCGCGTAGCTCGTCAGCGTCGCGTAAGCGGCAGCGAGGAGCGCCGTCCACGAGATCGTCCCCGCGCAGGCGAAGTAGCCGGTCAGCAGTGGGAAGGCACCCCAGGCGAGCGCGAAGCCGGCGCCGTTGTGAATCGCGCCGCCGAGGAGCTCGAGGTTGTACACAGGCACGAGCGCAAGGCCGACCGCCACGAAGACGAGTAGCCAGGTGTCGAACGCGACGGCCCCCGCAATCCCGATCCCGACCGCCACTACGAGCGGCACGATTGTCAGACCGAGGAGCACGGTGTCGGGGATCCGCGTCCGGAGCGGCCTCCCGTTCAGCTCGTCGAGCGCGTGGGCCGAGATGCCGAGCGCGAGAAAGAACGCCACCAGCGCGGCGGCGAGCCGGCCTTCGTAGAGCTTCGGCGCGAGGCAGGCCCCGATCGCGACGTAGCTCAGGTGCCAGGCGGTGTAGGGCGGGTGGAGCAGCGTGACGTAGTCGCGCCAGCCGCCCGGAGCTAGCGCGTAGAACGCCGGCCGCGCCTCGGTCACGCCCTCCGGCCCCACATCACCGTGCACCCGCCGAGGCTCAGGCGGCGCGCCTGCACGTCCTCGAGGCCGGCCTCGCGCATCGCCGTGACCAGCCGCGGCACGGGCCAGCGCCTGTCGAACTCGCGGATGCTCCCGCCCAGGAAGCGCCCTACCTCATGCCAGCCTGGGGAGATCGCGCGTCCGGCGAGCGGGAGGCCCAAATCGACCCAGAGGTCCCAGGCGACGCGAGGCACAGGCCCGGGCGGAACGCCGAAGTCGAGCAGCGCGGCGGTCGCGTCCGGGCGCAGCACGCGCGCGAGCTCGCGCAACCCAGCCGGCAGGTCCTCCAGGTAGCGGAGCAGGTAGGCCGCTGTCAGCCCGTCAAATGACGCGTCCTCAAAGGGCAGCTCCTCGGCGGAGGCCTCCACGAGCCGGACGCGCGCTCCGACCCGCTGCCCCGCTTCCGCGAGCATCTCCGGGCTCTGGTCGACGCCGACGACCGCGCAGCCCTTCTGCCGCACGAGCTCGAGCGCAACCGCGCCGGTGCCGCAGGCGACGTCGAGCACGGTGTGTCCGGGGCCGACGGACAGGCGCGAGACGAGGAACCGCCGCCAGCCTGGGTCCTGCCCGAACGAGAGGATGTTCGCGTAGCGGTCGTAGGTCGGCCCGAGCGGCGCGAACAGCGCGCGCGCATTCCCGGTGCGGATCTCTGCCACCCGGTGAGTCTAAGTCGGCGCCTACGCCTTTAGACGTACAGCACAAGACACGCCATAGGGTCAATAGGCGCGCGCGAGAGGCGTTGCTAGCGTCGCCGCATGGTCACAGTCCTGCATGAGGGACCGCCGGCAATCACGGATCGGCAGCTTCAGGTAATCGAGCTGATCGCCGCCGGATACTCGAACGAAGAGGTCGCCACGCGACTCGGCATCTCGCCGAGAACCGCGAAGGCCCATTCGGACGTACTCCGGCAAAAGCTCGGTTGCGCGAGGCGAAGGCAGATCCCGAGCGCGTACCGCACGCTCACCGGCCGGGATCCCCTCTCACAAGGCCTCGGAGCAGGACCACCCGCTCCGGGGGACTGACGGCACCCGCGCCTGCGACCCGCCCGGGTCGCAGGCGCGGCGTCTCTCTGGGACACCTTGGCGCGAGTGAGGCAGGGAAATAGGCTTATGGAAGCGGGACGCGGCGCCCGCGTCAGAAATGACTGGGCTCAAAGAGCAGGCAGCCCCCGCAGCGAACCGCCACATCATCGAGCGGCCGAGGTTGACGAGCCTGCTCAACGAGACGTGGGCGCGAGTGATCCTCCTTGTGGCTCCGGCCGGCTACGGGAAGACGGTACTTGCTCGCCAGTGGCTTAGTGACAAGCAGGCAGGGTGGTACACAGCGACCGGCGGAACCGACATTGCCACGTTAGGACTGGGTCTCCTCGAAGCGGCCGGTCACGTGGCCGAGGACATTGGCCATCAATTCCGCGAATGGCTGCTCGCGCAGCGCAAACTGTGCGATGTCGACCAAGCAGCGGCCTTCCTAGCCGCAGACCTCACGACGTTGCCTTCTACGACTTGGCTGGTCGTCGACGATTATCAGGAGCTTTCTTCTGAAGCGGAACAGCTGTTAGATCGGCTGCGCCGCTGCTGGTCGTCGCGACTCCTAGTGACCACACGGAGGCGGCCATCATGGTGCAAGCCTCGCGACCTCGTCTACGAGGAGATTCTTGAGATTGATCGACCCATGCTCGCCATGAATCGTCAAGAGGCTACGCGGGTACTGCATCACCTGGGCGAAGACGCGGCGGATGTGATCAACGTCGCGGATGGATGGCCGGCGGTGATTGGTCTGGCATCCTTCGCTCGAAGCTCGCCGCGGCTCGGTGAGACAATCTTGCCGCCGGAACTCCATGCGTACGTCGCCGACGAGTTGTATTCGACCCTGGCCCCGTCCGTCCGAAGCGCTCTGGCGTCACTAAGTCTGTTTCTCTCGGTCTCAACAGATCGCGCGAACGATTTGCTGGGCGAACGAAGCGACGCGATTCTGGCTGAAGGCCTGCGTGTCGGGTTTCTCAGCCACGATGGCGAGGAGGCTCATCGGTTTCACCCACTGCTTCGCCGTTTTCTGCACCGCAAACTCCGAGACCTACCGGTTGAGGAGCTCGAGGGCGTACTCAGAGCCTCGGTCGATGTGATGCTCGCGGAGGAAGACTGGGAGAACGTTTTCGAAGTCGCGGGAAAGTTCGGTGCAGCGAAGTACCTCGGGCCGCTCATTGAGGCTTCATTGCATGATCTGCTCGCCCAAGGCTTAGTCTCAACGCTCTCGCGTTTCGTCTCTGCCGCCCGGGCGAGCGGCATTTCGTCCCCAGTCATCACCCTTGCCGAAGCGGAGATTTCATTTCGTGAAGGCGTTCATGATCGTTCGCGGAGCCTTGCTGAATCCGCGGGCGCTGCGCTGGGTGCCAAACCATCGCTCGCGTCCCGAGCGTTCTGTAGGGCCGGGCAGAGTGCCTACTTCTCTGACGACCTTCCCGGCGCCGTGAAAAACTTCTCAGATGCACGAAAGCTTGCGACCACCACGACGGAGATGCGGGACGCTCAGTGGGGTCTTTTCCTTTCCGCAGTAGAGCAGGAGGACGAAGCGACCGAGGCTCTCCTCAAGGACTTCGAAATGCTCTGCGGCTCAGATCCTGAGGATCTACTCCGAGCGCAGAACGGACGACTTCATTTCGGGATGCGCGTCGGGTCTGTTCATTCTGGATTAGCGGGAGCAGAAGCCGCAGCTCTTGCAGCGCGTAGCGCGAGAGATCCAGTCATTCGCGTTTCCTTTTGGCATATCTATGCCGGGGCACTTCGAGTAGCCGCCGCTTACGACGAAGCGCTTTTTGTGTCTGATACGGCCCTGAGCGAGGCCGGCGCCTTTGGTCTCCAGTTCGCGCAAGCGCACGTTCAACTGACTCGATCAGCTATCTACCTAGGGCTAGGGAGATACTCCGAAGCCATAAATCAGCTCTCGGAAGCAGGGTCTGTCGCCCGTCAAACCGGAGACGCTTATCTGCGGATGAATGAACGAGCTTTGCGTTGCCGCGCATATTTGCTTCAGCGAGATATCGCGTCCGCGATCTCTGTGATCGACGCGTCTTTCGCGCAGACGACCTCTAGTGGACAATACTCCGAATACCTGTCACTACGGGCCCTAATCAGCGGGATGACGGATAGCGGTGCTGAGGCAGACATGCTGCTAATGAAGGCGCGCAAAGTTAGCGGTGAGAACGAAGCCGTTGCTCTAAACGCCTGCGTGGCGGCACTTGTCGATTTGGAGAAAGGGGCGACCAATCTGCGAGATTTCACCGCTGCCTTCAAGACTTTTTCTTCCAAAGGAGTTCTTGATCCTTTCGTGTTCGCCTTTCGGCTAGAACCGCGGCTTACTCAGGCAGTGAACCGAATACCGCAGCTGCAACCGCCGCTACGCCAGTTACTTGATCGGATTGAAGCATCGAGTATGGCCGGCCCAAGCAGGAGAGGTCATCTGCTTGGCTCGGAGGCTCTAACTCCACGCGAGCGTGAAGTTTTTGCCCTCCTAGGCCAAGGCAAGACCAATCGCGAGATTGCGAATGCTCTGTTCTTGGCAGAGGCAACCGTGAAAGTGCATGTGCGCCACGTCCTGCGCAAGCTAGGTGTGCGAACGCGGACCGAGGCGGCGATACAGGCCGTCAAGAAGCGATGACGTGAAGCTTTGGAGCGGCCGAGACCGGCGACGCACTTGTGTTCGGCGCTTTCGCACCAAGCATGTTCTCGCTTGAGGGGTAGTCCACCGGGGCGCCGGCTAGGATCGCCTCGAACGCAGCGACAACCGCCGTGTCGAATTGGCTCCCGACACCCTGCGCGAGACGCAGCCGGGCGACGTCCGAGGACATCGCGTCGCGATACGGTCTATCGGAGGTCATGGCATCGTAAGCGTCAGCTACTGCGAGAACTCGCGCGATGAGCGGAATATCGTCCACGGAGAGATGGTCGGGGTAGCCCTTCCCATCGATGCGTTCATGATGATGGCGCACAACATCGGCGATCTCTTCGTAGCCTTCGACGTTCCTCAGGATGCGTTCCCCGATAACCGGATGCGCCTCCATTTGTCGCCGTTCGTCGGTTGTGAGCGGGCCAGCTTTTTCAAGTAGGCCCGGGGGAAGCCCAACCTTTCCAATGTCGTGCACGAGTCCGGCGAGGTGAGCAAGTTGCTGCTCTTCAGCAGAAAGCCCGAGTCGATTCGCGATGTCCCGAGCATACGTGGCAACAGCGGCGGAATGGCCCGCTGTGTACCTATCGCGGGCATCTAACGTGGCGACGAGAGCGGCTGCAAAGGAAAGGTTGGCCCGCTCCTTGCTTGCCATTGCACTCGCCAACTCACGAGATGTCTGCCGCTGCTCTTGGTACAGCAGGAACAGCTTTTGTGCTACCAGGGCTGGGAACAGGAAAAGCGCCACACTCCAAGGTGAGACAACGCGGTAGGAGTAGACGAGCATTGCGGTGACGGGAACGTAAAGGGGGATGGCCAGGAAGACCGGGCTCGCCAGGGTCGCAAGCTCGCTCAGGGTAAGGCCGCGAAGTGTCCCGAGCACGGAACCAAGTCCCAGGTTCGCTACATGTTCCGCGACGATCGCCGCGCTGACCGCAGCGATGACGTACGCGAACCCGTGGGACCGTGAAGGGTCAACGACCGAGGCGGCGAGACCTGCTGCAGCCGCGGCGAGCGCACGAGTAGACGTCCACGTCAGCCAACGAGCGTATGGAGGTCGAAAGGTTGGGAGAAGGCTGGCCGCACTGACGCATATCGCTGCCAGTGGTCCGTATAGAACGGCCGCGAGCACGATCGGAAGCGTCGAAACCGAGACTTCGGCTTGAGGGCTCAGTCGGACGCTTTGGAGTTCCGCCAGGAGGGCTGCAGCTGCCAATGCTGCGACCCCAGCAACGACGGCTCCATCCGCCTGGCTCGGAGACCGAACAAGTAGAGCCGCGACCAACGAACTCGAGAGAATGACCGCGACCGCGACGTACGCAACTAGCCACCAATCGCGCCTTTCCGGTGGCGTCTCAAAGCCGAAAAAACGCGTTAAGCATCGGCGCGCCGACTCTTGTAAGTCACCCTTTAGGGTGATAGGGTCTTCGATTGCCGTTAGTCCCTCTGAAGGAGTAGGAATGCGATCTCGTGTCCGAGGTGCGTTGGGAACACTCGACTCGCGAACCGCAATCGCGGGTGGACTCAGAATCTGGTAGCGGTTTTCGCGACCCACAGCGGGTCGTAGCTTCCGTTTTCCCCAGGCTCTCCACATCACCCTGTTGAGGGATTTCCACAGGGATGTGGAAACCGGCGTCGAAGACGCCCGGTTCGTCTTTGTGCGTTGTAACTCCTAGG
>JBIOZO010000249.1:0-3756 GCA_044871215.1 Gaiellaceae bacterium
CGTGCACCTGGGCACCGCCCTGCTGCTCATCGGCGCAGTTCTCGCCGCGAGCATCGCCGTCGCGCTGATCGCGGCGCGCACCGGGCTTCCAGTGCTCGTCGCGTTCCTCGGCCTGGGGATGCTGCTCGGCTCGGACGGCCCCGGCGGGATCGACTTCGACAACGCCGAGGTCGCCCGGCGGGTCGGCACGATCGGCCTCGGGCTGATCCTCTACGAGGGCGGCCTGCAGACGTCCTGGCGTCGTCTGCGCCAGGTCGCGGTCCCGGCCGCGCTGTTGAGCACCGTCGGCGTGGTCGTGACGATGCTGATCACCAGCGTCGGGGCACACTGGCTCTTCGACCTGTCATGGCTCGAGGCGATGCTGCTCGGCGCGGTCGTCGCCTCCACCGATGCCGCCGCGGTGTTCGCCACGCTCCGCTTCACGCACGTCCGCCGCCGTCTTGCCCGCACGCTCGAGGCAGAGTCGGGCGGCAACGACCCGATGGCGATCGCGCTGACGCTCGGGCTGATCGCCTGGATCGAGCACCCGGACTCATACGGGCTCGACGACCTCGCGCTGCTGGTCGTCCGGCAGCTCGGGCTCGGCCTCGTCGTCGGCATCGTCGCCGGCGCCGTCGCCACGTACGTGTTCGCGCGGATCCCGCGCGCAATCGGCCCCTTCGCGCCGGTCGCTTCGCTCGCCGCGGCAGCGCTTGCATTCGGCGCCGCCGACGTGATCGGGGGCAGCGGCTTCCTCGCCGTCTACCTGGTCGGCCTGGCCGTCGGGAGCACGCCGTCGCGCTACCGGCGCGAGCTCGTGGCGTTCCACGAGGGAATCGCGTTCGTGGCGCAGGTGGTGCTGTTCGTCGTGCTCGGCTTGCTCGTCTTCCCGCACGACCTGCCGGGCGTGGCGCTCAGCGGCCTCGCGATCGCGGCGCTGCTGGCGTTCGTCGCGCGCCCGGTCGCGGTCTGGGCCTCGACCGCGTTCTCCGACTACACGAACCCCGAGCGCCTGTTCCTCGGCTGGGCCGGCCTGCGCGGTGCGGTTCCGATCGTGCTCGCGACCTTCGCCCTCTCCTCCGATGTGCCGCATAAGGACACGGTGTTCAACGCCGTCTTCTTCGTGGTGCTGGTCTCCGCGGTCGCGCAGGGGACAACGCTCGAGCCGCTCGCGCGCCGGCTCGGGTTGGTCTCTGCTGCGCCACCGGTACCGGAGCTGCCGCTCGAAGTGCCGCCGAGCAGCGAGCTCGAGCTCGTCGACTTCGTCGTGGCGGCGGATCACTCCGTGAGCGGCTCGGCCGTGCGGGAGCTCGGGCTGCCCCGCGACGCCCTGATCGCGGTGGTCAACCGCGACAGCCGTCCGATCCCGCCGCGCGGTAGCACCGTGCTCCAGGCGGGCGACCGCCTCTTCGTGCTGATCCCGCGGCGGCGCCGGGCCGACCTAGAGGACGTCTTCTCGCGCTGGCGGCGCCGCGTCTAGCGCACGAGCGATTCGATCTCGTCGTCGCCGTAACCGGCCTCCCCTAGCACCTCGCGCGTGTGCTCGCCGAGCAGCGGCGGCGGCCGTGTCGCCGCGCCGAGCGGCGACGGCACGAGCGGCAACGGGCCGACAGCCGGATGGTCGAGCGTGATCGTGTGACCGGCCAGCGCTTCAAGCACGCCGCTGACCTTGGCGACCGGCACGCCGGCGCGCCCGAGCCGCTCGACCCACTCGTCGGCGGTCGCCTGCGAAAAGACCCGGCTCAGCTCGGCCACCAGCTCCTCGCGCTGCTCGACGCGCGCTTCGTTCGTCGCGAAGCGGAGCAAATCCGGCCGCTCGAGGACGTCGCACAGCCGCGCGAAGAGGCCGTCGTTGGCGGCCGCCACCGCGAGCTCGCCCTCCGCGGTCGCGAAGGTCTCGTACGGGACGATGCTCGGATGCGCGTTGCCGTGCCGCGCCGGCTCCCTGCCGGTGACGAGCGCGCCCTGCGCGACGTTCACGAGCGCCGAGAGCGCCACGTCGTACAGCGAGATCTCGACTCGCTTGCCGCCGCCCTCGAGCAGCGCGCCGAGGATCGCCGTCGCTGACGCGTAGCCCGCCAGCACGTCCACCACGGCGACACCGACCTTCGTCGGCTCGCCGCCGGCCTCGCCGGTGACCGCCATCAACCCGCTTTCGGCCTGGACGACGAAGTCGTAGCCCGGCCGCGCGTCGCCGAAGCCCGTGATCGAGCAGTAGACGAGCTTCGGGTTCTCGCGCGCCAGCTCGTCGTAGCCCGCGCCGAGCCGCTCGGCCGAACCCCGGCGGAAGTTCTCGACCACCACGTCGGCGCTGGCAGCGAGTCGCCGCAGCGCCCCTTGCGCCTCCGGCCGCGTCAAGTCCAGCGCGATCGAGCGCTTGCCGCGGTTGACGGCGAGGAAGTACGCCGACTCGCCGCCGGCGAAGGGCGGTCCCCAGGAACGCGTCTCGTCACCCTCGCCGGGCCGCTCGACCTTGATCACGTCGGCGCCGAGGTCGGCGAGGAGCATCGTGCAGTACGGTCCCGCCAGGACGCGCGAGAGGTCGAGCACGCGGATCGCCGGCACGCGGCGATCGTACGGCTTACGCAGCCTCGGCGGCTCGCTCCAGCTCGGCGATCTCGATCTTGCCCATCTCGAGCATCGCGGCCATCACGCGGTTCGCCTTCTCGCGGTCCGGGTCCCCGAGGAGCTCCGGCAGGCGGTTCGGGACGACCTGCCAGGAAAGGCCGAAGCGGTCCTTCAGCCAGCCGCACGGGCCGGGCTCGCCGCTCTCGCCGAGCTTCTCCCAGTAGTGGTCGACTTCGTCCTGGTCGCGGCACGGGATCTGGAACGAGACGGCCTCGTTGAACGTGAAGTTCGGCCCGCCGTTGAGCGCGAGGAACTTCTGGCCGTCGAGTTCGAAGCTGACCGTCATCACGGTCCCTTCGGCCCGCGGCCCGGCGGGGCCGTACCGCGTCACGTCGAGGATCTTGGAGTTCGGGAAGACCGAGGTGTAGAGCTCGGCCGCCGCCTCGCCGTCGGTGTCGAACCAGAGGCACGGGGTCAGCTGTGGCATGTCGATCCTTTCGTTCGCTGTTCGTCTAGGAGGCAGGACTGCGACCGTGCCAGAAACTCATCGCACCGATGACTTCTGCCGTCGGGTCCGGTCTACTTCAGGACGATCGTCGAGACCGGAGGTGAACCGAATGTCGAAGAGCGTGCTGCTCGTCGGAACCCGCAAGGGCCTATTCGTGTTGGAGAGCGGCGACCGCCGCGACTGGAGCGTGCGCGGCCCCTACTGCGAGAGCTGGCCGATCTACCACGCAGTGCTCGATCGCGATTCCGGGACGATCTACGCGGCCGCGGCCAGCGAGTGGCTCGGGTCCGCCATCTGGCGGAGCTCGGACCTCGGCGAGTCGTGGGAACACTCCAGCGAGGGCATTGGCTACCCAGAGGAGGACGGCGGGCTGAAGCTCTCGAAGGTCTCACACGTGATGCCGGCGCATGGGCGCCTGCTCGTCGGCGCCGAATCGGCGGGGCTCTTCGAGAGCACGGACGGGGGGAAGACCTTCTCGCTCCTGACGACCTTCGAGGGGCACCAGGGGCGCGAGGAGTGGAACGACCCGGCCCAGCAGCCGCCCGGTCACCTCGGCCTCTCGGCGATCATCCCGCACCCGGACGAGAAGGACCGCTTCTGGGTGATCGTCCAGGGCTTCAGCCTCTTCGAGACGAACGACGGTGGGAAGACGTTCGAGCCGCGCAACAAGGGCCTGCGCCGCGACTGGCCGGCCGACTACG
>JBIOZO010000250.1:0-2355 GCA_044871215.1 Gaiellaceae bacterium
GGTACCGCCCTCGGCGTGGAGAAGATCCCTGCGTTCATGAATCCTGCTTCGAATACACGAGGTAGACCACGCCCACGCCGAGCGGGATACCGGCCAGCGCGCCGACGAGGAGCCCGATGCCCCACGAGCCGAGCGCCCAGCCGACGAGCGCCCCGAGCGCCATGGCAGCGCCGAGCGCGCCCAGCAGGAGTCCCGAGGCGGTGGCGAGCGAGTGAGGTGAGGAAGCCGCGTCCGGCGTCATCCCGAGCGGGAGCATACCACCTGCTTGTAACAGCACTTTCCGGCTATTCGCAGCCGAAAACGGGCGAGTTCGTTACACGCATAGAATCACGGTGATGGAACGTCTCGTGCTCGTCCACGGGAGCGTCGCGGGGGCGGCGTCGACGTGGGCGACCCAGGGTCCGCTCGCTGAGCGCTTCGAGCTCCTGCTGGTCGAGCGCCCGGGCTTCCCCCCCGGCCCACCGGTCGAGCGCGTGGACTTCGAGCAGGACGCGCTGCTCGTGAGCGCGCTGCTCCGGGACGGAGACCACCTCGTCGGGCATTCGTACGGCGGCGTCGTAGCGCTGCTCGCGGCGGCGGACCGGCCGCAAGCGCTCCGGTCACTGACCGTCAGCGAGCCACCCGCGACGCGCATCGCACTCGGCGATCCGGCTGCGGACCGGTTCGGGGAAAGCGGACGCAGCTACTGGGAGACGGGGCCGAAGGACGATCCCGAGGCATTCCTGCGCGGATTCCTCGACGCTGTCGGCTCCGCGTGGCACCCTCCGTCCCCACTGCCCCCGGACCTCGAGCAGGGCGCGCGGGCGCTCGTCGTCGAGCGCGGGCCCTGGGACGCGGAGATCCCGCTCGACGTGCTGCGCGAGGCGCCCTTCCCGAAGCTCGTCCTCTCCGGCGCACATCACCTCGGCTTCGAGGCGATCTGCGACGCGCTCGAGCGAGAGCTCGACGCCGAGCGGGCGGTGTTGCCCGGCGTCGGCCACACGATCCCGCGCCACCTGGACTTCAACCGCGTGCTCGCCGACTTCGTCGAGCGCGCGGCGGCAGCCTCGTAGCGGTCTTTCGCGACCGCTGCGGCGGGACGGAGAAAGAGCCCAAGTTGCAAGTTGCAGCTTGGCGCTCTCTTGGCGCAGATCGGAGACGGGAGAAGGGATTCTCGGCCCGATACTGAGAGCGTGTATGCGGCCGGGCCACGCCTCGATCGACGGTATCTGCGAAAGATCGGGCGTCTCGACGACCCCACCGTCCCGATCGCGGAGACCTACCGCCTGGTCCGCCAGCTCGCCTCGGAGATGGACGTCCCCAGGCCGAGTTACGAGCGGGTCCGGATCCATCTCCATACCCTCCGATCGCGCAAGGCCCGACGCGCCGAGGCGCGCGAGCTCGCACTCCAGCTCGCCTGTAACAGCCGACCCGCAGACGCCGTGATCGCGGATCTCCTCACCCTTATCGAGTGAGGACGACGAGGCCCAAGTTACAGCTTGTAACTTGGGCGATGGCGCCTGAGCGGGGGTCGCCGAGGCTGTCGGAGCTCTCAGGCGCTGATGCGCTGCGCCGGCTCGCCCTGCTCGCGCTCGCGGCGGCGGACGCGGGGATTCATCAGCTTCACGATCTCGAGCAGGTAGACGACATAGACGGAGAAGGCGACCGCGAAGAAGCCGATCCCGAAGACGAGGACCGTCTCCCAGACGTGCCAGTCACCGCCTTCGCGGAAGGGGAGGAAGCGGGTCGCGAGAGCCGCGCCGGCGAGGCTCGCGCACCAGAGCCACATCGTCAGCGCCGCACGCCGCTGCGAGAAGCCGATGCTGAGGAAGCGGTGGTGCAGGTGGCTGCGGTCGGCGCCGTAGATCGGCTGGCCGTGCTTCAGCCGGCGCGCGACGACGAAGGAGGTGTCGAGGATCGGGACGGCGAGGACGAGGAGCGGGAGGAGCAGCACGACGGTGGACGCGGTCTTCAACAGCCCCTGGATCGAGACCGCGGCCAGGATGAACCCGAGGCAGAGCGCCCCCGAGTCGCCCATGAAGATGCGGGCCGGGAAGAAGTTGTGGCGCAGGAACCCGAGGCAGGCGCCCGCGACGATGGCCGACAGGATCGCCGGGTCCGGCTTGCCGAGCGACAGCGCGAGGATCGCGTACGTCACGCCCGCGATCCCGCACACCCCGGCCGCGAGCCCGTCCATGCCGTCCAGGAAGTTGACCATGTTCATGACGGCGACGATGAAGAGCATCGAAAGCGGGACGCCGACCCAGGCGGGCAGGTCGACCACGCCGACGAAGGGGAAGGTGAAGTGGTCGATCCAGACCCCGAAGGCCGGCGGCACCGCAGCGGCCAGGAACTGGCCGGCGAGCTTGACCGGCG
>JBIOZO010000251.1:0-4468 GCA_044871215.1 Gaiellaceae bacterium
GGATGCAGCATCTTCATCGTGCGCGGGACCTGGAAGGCGAGCACGCCGAGCAGGATCACGCCGCCGACGGCCGCGATGATCTTCTGCCGCTTGGCCTTCGCCTTGGGATCGATCTTCTTCGCCATGCCTAGGTTCCTGCCGGAGCGGCCGACGCGCTCGCGTCAGGCGCCGTCGGGGCCGGGGTCGTGGGAGGCGTCACGCCTGTCGCGCCCGTCGCGCCGGTCGTGCCGGTCGGGGCGGCGACGGTCGGCGCCGTGCCGGTGCCGAAGACGAACGCGTCGATCACGAGGTGCGCCTTGATCTGGGGGAAGCCCGGCGGCGGCGGCGCCTCGGCGAAGTCGATCTGGTCGATCGCGAAGAGGCGGCCGGTCGCGTCGAGCGAGCCGCGCCGGACGTCGACGAGGTTGCGCAGCCGGTAGAGGAAGTCCGAGAGGTCGTAGAAGTTGCCCGTGAACTCGACCGTGATCGGGATCGCGAGATACCCGGAGATCGGCGTGGCCGTCGTCGACGGGTTGATCAGGTCGAACGTGATGCCGCTGTCGTCGGCGACCTGGTTCAGTTGCAGCAGGATTCCGGCCATGTCGACCTGGTCCGGCATCGCCTTGGTCAGCCGGTAGAGGTCGGCCACGCGGATCTGGGCGCCCTTCTTAGCCTCGAGTGTCAGCGCCCGCGCCGCGTCGATCGCGCTGTTGGTGTCCGCGATCTGATGGTCGAGGTCGGACGCCTTGGCGTGCTGCGGCCGGATCAGCGTGAAGTAACCGCCGCCGGCGAACACGATGAAGCCGAACACGATCAGCGCGATCACCACGGGCTGGGAGAGGCGCGTCTTCACTGGCCGCTCCCGGGCTGGCGGACGTCGGCGACGATCACGAAGTGGACGGCGCTGGCGCTGCCGCCGACCTTCTCGCGCATGCTCTGCTGGAGCTGCACGTTGACGAGGTCGGGTACGACCGCGAGCCGGCTCAAGAGCCGAGCGACCGCGGGGTGTGAATAGGTGTAGCCGTCGAGCGTGAAGCCCGTCGCCGCGACGGTGGCCCCGGCCGCGACGGGTGCAGGAGCGGCCGCGGTCGACGAGGGCACCGGCGCCTTGGCCGAGATCGTGGCCAGCCAGACGTCGTTGGGCAGCACGAGAGAGAGCTCACGGAAGACGCGGTCCCACGCCACGCGGCGGGAGAGCGCCGCCGAGAGCGCGGTCACGCGCGCCTGCTTGTCGGCGGCCAGGGCGCTCTGGGTCTTGACCCGGCTCGCGTCCGGCGTCGGGATCGCGTGCAGCTCGTCCTGCAGCGTCGTCAGCTCGGCCTGCTTGTCTTTCGCTGTTCCGCTCGCCGACAGGAACATCGCCGAGAGCAGCGCTGTTACGAGCACGGCGAGCACGACCGGGATGAGCACGATCCACTGGCTCTTCTGGGGACGCCCGCGGCGTACATCGTCCTTCGGGAGGAGGTTGATCGCGCGCACGTCAGTCCTCGATCCCGAGACCGATCGCGACTGCCAGCGAGCCGAGCTGCTCGTCTGCCTCGCGCAGCTTCTTGCCGAGCTTCACTCGGAGCAGCGGATCACCGACCTCGACGCGGACGCCGATCAGGCGCTGGAGCTCGTCGGCGACACCGCCGAGGTGCGCGCTGCCGCCGGTGATCACGATCTCGCCGATGCCCAGAGATCCGGGCTGGTTCTGGTAGAACTGGAGCGAGGAGACGAGCTCGCGCGCGAAGGTCTGGAGCTGCCGCCGAACCGCCTCGCGAGCGCGATCCGCCTGATCCTGTGTGAGCCCCTCGGGCACGTTGGCAGTGGCCAGCGAGAGCTCGCGCTTCACCGGCTCGGCTTCCGAGGGCGCGCAATCGAGCTCGCGCGCGATCGCGACGTCGAGCGTCGCGCCGCCCCAGTCGAGCACGCGCGTGAACTCGCAGACGCGCCCGTCCGAGACGGCGAAGGTCGAGCGGTCGTGGCCGACCGACACGACGACGAGCGCCGCGTCGGAGGGCGGAGCGCCTTCGGGCAGCGGATCGCCGAGCGCGCGCAAGAGCGCGAACGCCTCGAGGTCGATCCCCGCGAGGCGGATGCCGGCCTTCTTGCACGCCGTCACGTACCGGTCGATCAGCTCCCGGTAGGCGACCACGAGCAGGACGCGCCGGACGAGCTGGCCCTCGTCGTCCGTCCGCTCGCCGAGGACGTGGTAGTCGAGCACCGCCTCCTCGATCGGAATCGGCAGCGCCTCCTGGGCGCGGAAGCGGATCGCGTTCTCGAGCTGCTTCGGGTCGGCGATGCCCGCGATCTCGAAGATGCGGACGCCGATCCGGTTGTTGGCGATGCCGAGCCTGACGCCCTGGCGCGGAAGCTTGTGCTTGCGGAAGAACGCGCGCAGCGCCTCAGCGAGGAGCTCGGGCTCGCGCAGCTCGCCGCCCACGACGATGCCACCGTCGAGGCGGTCGCGCGCGACCTGGACGAGCTCCGGCGAGCCGTTGTTCACGATCCGCGCCGCCGCGAGCTGCGAGCCTCCGATCTTGAGGCCGACCACGCGCTTCGCCCGCTTGGTGGAGCCTTTCTCGCGCTTTGTGCGCGCGGCCTTCGCCTTCGGGTCGCCCGTCGAGCTCTCGATCGGCTCCTTCACGGCCTTCTTGCGGCCGAAGGGGAGCGAGATCTCCTTCTTCAAACCGGCGCCCTTCGCCTTGGGCTGCTTCGGCGTCTTCTCCTGCTTCGCCTTCGACTCCTTCGGGGCCTTGGGCTTGCGCCGGAACGAGATCTCCTTCTTCAGCATCGACGACTTCTCGGCTTCAGGCTCGGTGGCCTTCGGGGCCTTCGGCTCTTTGGGCTTGCGCCGGAACGAGATCTCCTTCTTCAAGAGCGACGTCGGCTCGGACTCGGGCTCGGCCGCCACGGGCTCTGGCTCGACCGCCTCGGGCTCGATCGCGGGCGCCAGCTCCTGCGTCTCGTCCGCGGAGACCTCAGGCTGCACGTCGTGATCCTTGTTCCACTCCATCGCCTAGGCCTCCGCGATGCGCAGGGTCGGAGTGGATTCGCCGGCAGCACCGTTCGGGACGGCGAAGCCGGCACGCTCGAGCAAGCCGAGCAGCTGTTCGGGCCGGCTGGAGCGGGCGAGTGCAGAGTCGAGCGTGATCACGCCGCGGAGGGTCAGGTCGGCGAGGGACTGCTCCATCGTCTGCATGCCCTTGGCGGTGCCGGTCTGCATGATCGAGTAGACCTGCTCGACTTTCGCCGTCCGGACGAGGTTCCGCACGGCGTCGTCGGGAAAGAGGATCTCGAGGGCGGGCACCCGGCCCTTGCCGTCGGCGGTCGGGAGCAGCGCCTGGGTGACGACGCCCTCGAGCGTGGCGGCAAGCTGAATCCTGATCTGTTCCTGCTGCGACGCGGGGAAGGCGTCGATCACGCGGTCGATCGTCCCGGGCGCGCTCTGGGTATGCAGGGTGGCGAAAACGAGGTGACCGGTCTCGGCCGCGGTCAGCGCGGTCGAGATCGTCTCGAGGTCGCGCATCTCGCCGAGGAGGATCACGTCGGGGTCCTGGCGGAGCGCGGCGCGCAGCGCCTCGGCGAAGCTCGTCGCGTCGACACCGATCTCACGCTGGTTGACGACGCAGCGCTTGTGGCGGTGCACGAACTCGATCGGGTCCTCGATCGTGAGGATGTGCTCGGCGCGCTTGCGGTTGATCTCGTCGATCAGTGCCGCGAGCGTCGTCGACTTACCGGAGCCGGTCGGCCCGGTGACGAGCACGAGCCCGCGCGGCTTGTCGCTCAGCGAGTGGAGCGCCGTCGGGATGCCGAGCTCCTCGAGCGTCTTGATCTCGGTCGGGATGAGGCGGAACGCCGCGCCGAGCGACTCGCGCTGCCAGTAGACGTTCACGCGGAAGCGCGCGAGGCCCGGGATCGAGTGGGCGAAGTCGATCTGGCGGCTCAGCTCGAGGTGCTTCTGCTGCTCGGTCGAGAGCACGCGGTAGAGGAGCTGCTGCGTGACGTCGGGCGTCAGCGGCGGGATCTCCTGCAGGGGCTCGAGCTTGCCGCGCACGCGCACGACGGGGTGCGCGCCCACGGTGACGTGCAGATCGGACGCGTTCCGCGCCACCATCTGCTCGAGCAAATCGTCGATCGAGTACAGGGTTTCCGCCATGGCCGCTGCGCTGGCTATCGGCAGTGCCTGTCACTGACTTGAGGGTGGTCTGAGAGTCAGTTACATCGGATCGCGGTTCACCTTATCGGGGGGTGCGCGAGGGGGTTCGCAGCGGCCGATAGAGGGCCGTGGCCACTGCGACCCTTCAAGGAGGAACAAGCATGCTTGCAAGGCTTCAGACGCGACTGCGGCGCGACGAGGGTTTCACCCTCATCGAGCTTCTGGTCGTGATCATCATCCTCGGGATCCTGCTTGCGATCGCGATCCCGTCCTACCTCAGCTTCCGCACGCGGGCGAACAAGTCCGCGGCGCAGGCCAACGTCCGCGCCGCCGTGCCGGGCATGGAGG
>JBIOZO010000252.1:0-5855 GCA_044871215.1 Gaiellaceae bacterium
TCTCGAAGATCGGCGACGAGCAGCTCTTCTATCTGATGTCCCGTGGCCTCTCGGAGGCCGAGGCGTCGGCGATGGTCGTCTCCGGCTTCGTCGAGCCGATCACGAAGGAGCTCCCGCTCGAGTACGCGGTGGAGATGAACCGGCTGATCCAGCTGCAGATGGAAGGGTCGGTTGGCTAGTGCCCTCGACGTAGAGCGCGTCGACTTCATCAACGTCCCGACGCGCGACACGAAGCGCGCGTTCGCCTGGTACCACGACGTGCTCGGCCTGCCGCTCGACCCGGGCAACCCCGAGGAGCTGGTTGCGGGTCAGGTGACGGTTTCGTTCTGGGAGCCGGAGCGCGAGGGGTTCGAGTTCAAGCCGGACGTCGGCGGCTTCGCGGTTCGCGTGGCGGATGTCGAGGCGGCGAGGGCGGAGCTCGAGTCCAAGGGCGTCGAGTGCGCCGGCTCGGGCGACACCGGCGTTTGCAAGATGGCGGTCTTCCTCGACCCGGACGGGAACGCGGTCATCCTCCACCGGAGGCACGACGCATGAGCAGGGCCGAGGCGCTCGAGCGCTACCGCTCGCTGCCGGTCCCGGACACGACCCAGGAGCACTGGCGTTTCACCGACCTGCGCGGCTTCGACCCGGACACGTTCGAGGCCGCCGGCTCGGGTGCCGAGGCCGCGCCGGTGTCGATGCTCGAGCTCGACGTCGCCGCCGAGGCGATCGTCACGGAGACCGGCATCGAGATCGCACGGGCGCCGGAGGGAATTCGCTTCGAGGCGCTGGACGAGTCCCACGAGCGGCTCGGGCAGCTGGTCGGCTGGCAGGACGACAAGTTCGCCGCCCACAACGCCGCGGCATGGCAGCACGGTCTGCTCGTCCATGTACCGGCCGGGCTCGAGCTCGAGCGGCCGCTCTTCGTTCGCGTCGTGAACGCCATCGAGGGCGGGTCACTCTTCTGGCGGCTGCTCGTGATCGCGGAGGAGGGCTCGCGCTTCTCGCTGGTCGAGGAGCACTCGTCCGTCTCGCCGGACCTGAGCGGCTACTTCAACACCGTGGCCGAGCTCTTCGTCGAGCAGGCCTCCAAGCTCGAGTACGTCTCGCTGCAGAACCTCTCGCGAGAGACGTGGCACTTCGCCTCGCATCACGCGCGCGTCGAGCGCGACGCCGAGCTCGACTGGGTCAGCGGCGGCTTCGGCTCCAAGCGCGGCAAGACGCGGATCCAGAACGACCTGGCCGGCCCGGGCGCGACCTCACGCGTGACCGGCGCCTATTTCGCCGACGGCGAGCAGCACCTCGACTTCGACACCTTCCAGGAGCACATGGCGCCCGACACCGAGTCCGACTTCGCCTTCAAGGGCGCGCTGCGCGACACGGCGACGGCGGTGTGGCGCGGGATGATCCGCGTTGAGAAAGACGCGCAGAAGACGAACGCGTACCAGGAGTGCCGCAACCTGATGCTTTCGCCGACCACTCACGCCGTGCCGATCCCGGGCCTGGAGATCCTCGCCAACGACGTGCGCTGCACCCACGGCGCGACTGTGGGCCGGGTCGACCGGGAGCAGCTCTTCTACCTGATGGCGAGAGGGCTCCCGCGCCAGGAGGCCGAGCGCCTGATCGTCCGCGGCTTCTTCCAGGACGTGCTCGACCGCATCGAGCTGGAGCCGGTCCGCGATGCGGTCACGAGCGCCCTCGAGCGGCGCATCCCGCAGGCCTGAACTAGGCGCGCTCGACCTTGGCCGGGAGCAGCACTGCCGCTCCGAGGCCGATTACGCCGAAGAGGACGAGCGCGACCATCGCCCAGGCGTACCCACGAGTTCCCGTGGCCAGCTCGGAGACCAGGATCGTCCCGGCGATCGCGGTGCCGAACGACGAGCCGAGGTTGGAGACGCTGCGCGAGAGGCCCGAGATCTCGCCCTGCAGTGCCTCGGGGAAGCTCGACTGAACGACGTTGACCGAGGGCGTGAGCATCGCACCCAGGCCGAGCCCCACCAGCGCCAGCCCGGGGACGAACGCGAGCACGTTGTCCGTCGCCCTGACGAGGAAGAGCAGCAGCAGGACGCCGGCGAGCGTCACCACAAAGCCCGCGACGATCAACGTGCGCTGGGCAAAGCGCTTGGCGAGCCGTTCGGCGGCCAGAGAGCTGAAGAGGATGCCGAGCGTCGCCGCCGTGAAGACGACACCGGTCTTGATCGCGCTGTAGCCCCGGACCTCCTGCAGATAGACCGAGGCGACGAACGAGGTTCCCATCAGCATGAGCCACTGGATGTTTTGCGTGAGGAGGGCGAGGTTGCAGGTGCGGTTCCGGAACAGCCTGGTCGAGAGGAGCGCCTCCTTGCCCGCTCGCTCGCGAGCACGGATGTAGAGGTAGAACGCGATCAGGAACGCGGCTCCGATCGAGAGGAAGATGGCCAGCAGCGTGTTGTTGGTGCCGGCCTGGAGGATCCCGAACACAACGCAGAACATGCCGACGCCCGACAGGATCGCGCCGATCAGGTCGAAGGGCCGTGTCGGGTCGGCGGGGAGCGGATCGACCAGGCGGCGACTGAGGAGGACGATCGTCCCGACGACCGCGGCCTGAAAGACGAATGCGGCGCGCCAGCTGATACCGGTCGTGATCACGCCGCCGATCAGCGGGCCGGCCGCTGCGCCGATCCCGCCCAGGCCGCTGATCGCGCCGAACGCCCAGGCGCGCCTCGTAATGTCGTCGAACCACAGCGTCGCGAGGATGTAGACCGGTGGGATCAGGAGCGCCGTCCCGACGCCCTCGAACACCGAGTTGCCGAGGATCAGGACGCCGAGGTTCGGAGAGATCGCGCTGATGAGGGCGCCGATTCCGTAGATCGTCAGGCCCCAGATGAAGCAGCGTTTCCGGCCCCAGCGGTCGGTCAGCTTGCTGCAGGGGATCATCAGGATCGCCATGATCAGGAGGAAGAGCGTGATCGCCGTCTGAACGCCCTTGACCGTCGTGTCCAGGTCGTCGCTGATGTCGGCGATCATCACGTTCATGTTCGAGCCCGCGAAGCTGCAGATGAACTGCGCGAGCGCGAGCGGGAGGATCAGCCGCCTCGCGGAGGCAAGCGGGCGCTCCATGGCCACCGCCGAGCTCATCCGCGCCGTGCTTCGACGTCGATCCGGCCGCGACCGAAGGCGTCGATTCGGCCCCAGCGGCCGGGAATGTCGAGCAGCTCGAGATGACCGATCGTGCTGGGCAGCGCCGCGTCGACCATGAGGTTGTCGCCGTGCGGCTCAAGCCCGAGCATCGTCCGTAGGAACAAGAGGGGCGCGCCGGTCGACCAGGCCTGGGGGCTGCACGCCGTCGGGTACTGGACCGGATACATCGTCTGCGAGCGCTCGTAGCCGCCGAACGCCTCGGGCAGGCGCCCTTCGAAGAACTCGGCCGCGTCCAGGATGCCCGCCGCGACCACCGCGGCTTCCTCCTTGAAGCCGTAGCGCCGCAGGCCCCAGGCGACGAACGAGTTGTCGAAGGGCCAGACCGTGCCGACGTGGTAGCCGATCGGGTTGTAGCGCCCTTCGCCTTCTGCGAGCGTGCGCACGCCCCAGCCGGAGAAGAGCCGCGACCCCACCAGGTGCCCGGCGACGGCTTTCGCCTTCGACTTGTCGACGATGCCGCTCCACAGGAGGTGGCCGTTGTTGGACGTGAGCGCGTCCACCTGCGCTCCGTCCGGGTCGAGCGCGAGTGCGAAATACTCGCCCTCCTCGACCCAGAAGTCCCGGTTGAAGCGCCGCTTTAGGTCGGCGGCCTCCTGCTCGAGCCGCTCAGCGAAGGCCGCGTCCTTCCAGACGAGCCGCGCGAGCCGCGCAGCGCGGAGCTTCGCGTCGTACGCGTAGCCCTGGAGCTCGCAGGTCGCTCGCGGGAAGCCCGGAATGCGCCCGTCCTGGAACGAGATCGAGTCCCAGGAGTCCTTCCAGCACTGGTTCTCGAGACCGGTCTTCTTGTTGCGGCGTTCGTACCAGATGTAGCCCGTGCCCTGGAGATCCGCGTACTCGTCGATCCAGTTCAACGCGGCGCGGGCTTCGACCTCGAGCTCTCGCACAAGGCGCCGGTCGCCCGTCCAGCGCTCGTACTCGTCGAGCAGTACGACGAAGAGCGGGGTCGCGTCGACAGAGCCGTAGTACGGCGAGTGGGGGCGCTCTTCGAAGGCGGTCAGCTCGCCGTACCGCATCTCGTGCAGGATCCGGCCGGGATCCTCGTCGCGGAAATCGTCCAGGCCGACGCCCTGCCAGTCCCCCAGCGCCCGCAGCGTCGTCGCGGCGAGCTCGGAGGCAAACGGCAGCGCCTGCAAGCTGGTGAGGATGCTGTCCCGGCCGAACATGGTCATGAACCAGGGAAGGCCCGCCGCCGGGAGGCTGCGGCCGCCGGCGATGCGCGGCGAGAAGCGAAGCGCGGCCAGGTCGACCAGGCTGCGGCGGTAGGTGGCCCGCAGCGGCTCCCAGTCGCATTCCAGGCGCGGGGCCTCGTCGACCCAGCTCTCCAGGCCTTTCTGCATCCGCCGCCGGGACCTCGTCGGATCCTCGCGGTCCGACTCCTCGACTCCGAGGCGCTCCGTGACGACGTCGAGGTGCGTGCTCCACTCGTCGTGCGGCTCGATTCGGATCCTGAAGGTCAGGCCTTTCTTGTCGACGCGCGCCGGCTGCGTCGACGAGATGGCGGTCGAGCGGCCGAAGGTATCGCGGTCGTAGGCGAGGACGAGCTTGCCGCCCTTGACGCGCGCGGAATACGCGCCCTTCTTCTTGAGCGCGTCCTTGACCTCGAACAGGTCGGCGAAGTCGCAGCCCGCGTCGAGGCGGACGGTCAGGTCGACCGGCTCCTCGGCATGGTTGAGGATCGTGAGCTCCTCGTGGAAGCCGTTGCCGACCGCGCGGCGCCGGATGACCGACAGCTTCGCGTCGATGTAGACCGTCCCGGTGCCGGGCACGAGGAAGAAGCGCGACTCGAAGTACTGGAGGTCGTCGACCGAGAGCGCGTTCATCCGGTCGCCGTTGATCGTCAGGACCCACTCCGAGAGAAAGCGGGTGTCGAAGGAGAAGAGACCCGTCGGATCCGTGGGCGACGCCTCGATGTCTCCACGCGCGTCGCTGACCACGAACGTGTTGCCGTCGAGGATCTTGACGAGGTCGTCGTTCACGGCCTGTTCCCCGAGGGCCGACGGCGCCGCCGTGAAGGGCGCGGGAACAGACGCTGCAGGAGCACGAGCAACCTCGGGTCACCGCCGATCGTGAACTCTCCTCGAAGGGCCGCCGCCATCAGGTTGAACTTGCCCTTCACCGCCCGCTCGAAGGCAGCTCGGTCGACGCGCACGACGCAGTCGGCGGCCGCGTTCTTGCGGGACACCGCGAGGTCGCCCCTCTCGATGGTCAGGAGCCAGCGCTCGGTTCGCTTGCCGTCGATGACGTCGAAGCGGGCGCTACCGCTCGCGTTCTCGAGCAGCGGTTCGTGTCCGCGCTGGCCGAGCTCGGCGAAGAACTCCGCGATCGCGTCGGAGGTCTTTCCCTTCCTACGTCCCCCCACGCGGTCAACCTAGCGCCGGTCGCCGAAGGCGGCGTCGTCCGGACAGGGTGAGAGGCGGTTACCCTCGTTCAGCCGCCACGCTGATCGTGATCCGGGACTCGACGACTCGGGTCTCGACCGACGCGGGGAAGAGCGCCAGGAGCTGACCCTTGCTCAGGAGCCGAACCCGCTCCCAGTTGTCGCGCCGGAACGCGGCGAAGACCCGGTCGGCCGCCGGCCTCGGGAGCCAGTGCACGAAGGGGACGAGCGTATGCGTCTCGACGGGGAACCAGCGGTTCGGCGTCGAGAGGAAGACGCGCGGCGCGACCCGGCAGAGCTCGGCGACGAAGCGGCGCTG
>JBIOZO010000253.1:0-11916 GCA_044871215.1 Gaiellaceae bacterium
GTACGGACGACGCTCGCGAGCTAGGCGGCGGGCTCGGCCCGCTCGAGCGGGACGAACAGCCGGCAGTGCGGGCACTTGAAGCCCTGCGGGCCGGGCGCGGAATCGGACGTGAGCAGCTCGCCTTCGAACTCCTTCCCGCAGTGCGGGCAGACGACGTGATGCTCCTCGCTCACAACGCCGAAGGTAGCAAGGCTCAGCCGGCTGCCGGAGGCTCTAACCGCTCGAGCAGTTCGCCGACCCGAACCGCGTATTGCGCTGCCAGCTCGGCCTGCTCGTTGTCGAAGGCGCCCTGCTCGTTGTAGAGCTCGAGCAGCCCCCAGCAGGCCTTGCTCGTGGGCAGGCAGACCATCAGCAGCGACTCAAAGCCGAGCTTTCGCAGCAGGGCTACCTCGCTCTCGTCCGGGTCGGGGTCGCGCTGCGAGATCCAGCGCGGGTCACCGCTCTCGACGACCTCGCGCGTGAGCGGGAAGTCGGAGATCAGGTACTCGTGCCCGTGCGCGAGCGGGCGGCTCGAGCGGGTGTGCTCGTCGAGCCCCACCAGCAGGTCGCCGATCACGCGCGAGATCGCGCAGGCCGTGGCGTCGAAGAGGGCGACCCCCTCGCGACAGGCGGTCCCGAGCAGGCCGCGGATGGTCGTCTCCGCTTCCAGAGCCGCGCTGCTCTGCTCGAAGGAGCCGGTCGCCACGGCTAGGCCGGCAGCGAGCGCCCGAGGATCTCGAGGCCGCGCTCGAGCTCTTCGTCGCTGGCCGTGAGCGGCGGCAGCAGGCGAATGACATTGCCGTAGATACCGCACGAGAGCAGCAGCAGGCCGTGCTCGCGCGCGCTGGTGGTGACCGCCTTCGACACCTCGCCCGAAGGCTCGGCCAGCTCGAGCGCGAGCATCGCGCCGAGGCCTCGGACCTCGCCGATCGCGTCGTGCCGCGCGGCGAGCTCCTCGAGACGCGTCCGCAGTAGGCTCGCGATCTCGTCGGCGCGCTCGCGGAACCCCGGCTCGCCGATCTGATCCAGCACCGCGCAGGCCGCCGCGCACGAGACCGGGTTGCCCCCGAACGTGCCGCCGAGGCCGCCAGGGTGGGGTGCGTCCATCGGCTCGGTCTTCCCGGTCACGGCCGCGAGCGGCAGACCGCCGCCGAGCGTCTTGCCCGACACGAGCAGGTCGGGCTCGACCCCGGCGTGCTCGATCGCCCAGACCGTCCCAGTCCGCCCGCATCCGGACTGCACCTCGTCGGCCACATAGAGGATTCCGTGCTGCTCGCAAAGCTGCTTCAGAGCCTGGATGAACTCGGCCGGCATCGGGATGAACCCGCCCTCGCCCTGGACGGTCTCCAGCACGACGCAGGCCACCGCGTCTGGCGAGACGTCCTGCTTGAACAGCAGTTCCAGCCCGTGCCGCGCGTCCTCGACCGAGACGCCGCGGTACGGGTAGGGCGCCGGCGCGCGGTAGACCTCCGGCGCGAGCGGCCCGAAGCCCCGCTTGTAGACGAGCTTCGAGGTCATCGCCATGGTCAGGTTCGTGCGGCCGTGGAAGGCCCGGTCGAAGACGACCACGCCCGGTCGGCCGGTCGCGGCCCGGGCGATCTTGACCGCGTTCTCGACCGCCTCGGCCCCGGAGTTGACGAGCAGCGTCTTCGTCTCGCTCTCGCCGGGCCAGAGCGCGTCGAGGCGGCGGGCGACCTCCACGTAGGGCTCGTACATCCCGACCATGAAGCACTGGTGGAGGTAGTGATCTACCTGCTCGTGCACCGCGCGAACTACGGCCTCGGGGTTGTGGCCGAGGTTCTGGCAGGCGATCCCGCCGGCGAAGTCGAGCACCTCGTTGCCGTCGGCGTCCCAGAGCGTCGCCCCCTCGGCTCGGGCGACGACGAAGTCGGTGGTCGCCACGCCGCGGGGCACGAACCGCTCGCGCGCCGCGCGCACGTCTGACGCTCCCTGGATCTGCTCCGTGGCCACGGAGCAAGCCTACTCCTGCAGCAGCGGGGCGGCCGTCTCCGGCCGCCCCGTCGCCTTTCAGTACCCTCCGCCGCCGCCGGATCCGCCGCCGCCGGTCAGCATCACGATCAGGACGATGCCGACGATCACGGCCGCTGCGATTCCGAGCACGACGAGCCACTTCGTCCGGCCCCAGGAGCCCATGCCCGTCCGCCGTTCGTCGAGCGTGCTCACGAGCACCACCTCCTTTCTGGGCTTATGTGTTGCAATACGTACGAACGGCGACGGTGGATTTGCGGTCGGGCGGCGCAGAGGGAATACCCTTCGCCGGACTGCGTTCAAGGAGGCCAGATGGCACTGCAGATCGGCGACACCGCACCGGACTTCGAGGCACAGACCACTGACGGCCCGATCAAGTTCCACGACTGGATCGGGGACTCGTGGGCGGTGCTCTTCTCGCATCCGAAGGACTTCACGCCCGTCTGCACGACCGAGCTCGGTTACATGGCCAAGATCAAGCCGCAGTTCGACGAACGCGGCGTGAAGGTGATCGGCCTCTCCGTCGACCCGGTGGAGCAGCACGAGGGCTGGGCGAAGGACATCGAGGAGACGCAGGGCACGGCGCCCAACTACCCGATCATCGGGGACGCCGACTTCAGCGTCTCGAAGGCGTACGGGATGCTCACGAACGACGTCTCCGGCGATCCGGGCGACCGCACGCCGGCCGACAACCAGACCGTACGCAACGTCTTCGTGATCGGCCCAGACAAGAAGGTCAAGCTGATCCTCGTCTACCCGATGACGACCGGCCGCAACTTCGACGAGGTGCTGCGCGTGATCGACTCGCTGCAGCTGACGGCCAACCACAAGGTGGCGACCCCGGCCCAGTGGCAGGACGGCGACGACGTCATCATTGCCGGATCGGTCTCAGACGACGAGGCGAAGGAGATCTTCGGCGAGTGGGACTCGCCCAAGCCGTACATCCGGGTGGTGCCGCAGCCGCGATGAGTTCGCGGCCCGCCGGGCGTCGTACTTGACGACCCCGACGGAAGGAGCAACCGATGGCGAGGATCGTGGTGACGGAGTTCGTGACGCTCGACGGCGTCTTCGAGGATCCCGGCGGCTCCGAGGATCTCGACCGCGGCGGCTGGGCCTTTCAGTTCGAACGCGGGGAGGAAGGCGACAAGTTCAAGCTCGACGAGACGATGGGCTCGGAGGCGATGTTGCTCGGTCGCCGCACCTTCGAGGAGTTCGCGAAGCACTGGCCCGAGCGCGAGGGCGAGTTTGCGGACAAGTTCAACGACTCGACCAAGTACGTCGTCTCATCGACGCTGACCGACCCCGAGTCGGTCTGGGCCAACTCGAAGGTCGTGAACCTCGACGAGGTCGACGAGCTCCGGCGCCGCGAAGGCGGCGACGTCGTCGTGCACGGGAGCGGCACGCTCGCACGCACCCTGCTGGAGCGGGGCCTGGTCGACGAGCTGCGGCTGATGGTCTTCCCGGTCGTGCTCGGCGCGGGCAAGCGCCTGCTCCAGGAGACTCCATCGGCGCAGCGGCTACGCCTGATCGAGTCGCGCCCGGTCGGCCCCGACGGCGTCGTCATCCTCACTTACGGGCCCGCGGGTGACGACTCGTAGCCGCCACCTGCTCCGCGCGAAGGACCTCGTCGACGCGCGCTACCGCGAGCCGCTCGACGTGCCTGCTTTGGCCCGCGCGGCCCACCTCTCGGAGGCGCACTTCAGCCGCGAGTTCCGCCGGGCGTTCGGCGAGACCCCGCACCGTTACCTGCTCACGCGCCGGCTCGAGCGTGCGGCCGAGCTGCTGCGGCAGACCGACCGCAGCATCCCGGAGATCTGCTTCGACGTCGGCCTGCGCAGCGTCGGCTCGTTCACGACGAGCTTCGGCCGGGCCTTCGGCCGCTCGCCCGCGGCCTACCGCGCCGCGCATCCGCCGGCGGCCGCGCGGGCGCCGATCCCGACGTGCCTGATCCAGGCCTGGGGCCGGCCGGCATACAGCAGCTTTCGAGAAGACGAGCGGCGGGTCGCGTGACTAGCGTCGGCGGGGTCAACGATCCGCAAGGAGGAAGAACGATGCTGAACCAGCTAGCGAACGTGCAGGTTTGGGTCAACGACCAGGACGAGGCCCTCGCCTTCTACACCGAGAAGCTCGGCTTCGAGGTCCGCGAGGACGTGACCGTGCCCGAGATGGGCAACTTTCGCTGGCTTTCGGTCGGCGTGCCCGGCCAGGACGTGGCGATCGTGCTGATGGCGGTTCCCGGCGCGCCGGTCTTCGACGACGAGACGCGGCAGCAGATCCTCGACCTGCTGGCCAAGGGCGCTTCGGGCGGTCTATTTTTCACGACGGAGGACTGCCGCGCCAGCTACGAGGAGCTCGCCTCGCGCGGCGTCGAGTTCACCCAGGAGCCCACCGAGCAGCCCTACGGCGTCGACGCCGGCTTCCGCGATCCCTCCGGCAACCAGTTCCGGATGGTGCAGCGGAGTTGATCGTTAACCACCTCGTAACTTGGGATTGCGCCCGGCGAGCGATACGTTGAAGACCTCCATGGCGACCCCCGAAGCTCAGCCCCTGCTCGCCCGTCTGGCGCACCTGATCGTGCGCCGGCGGAAGCTCGTGATCGCGGCCTGGGTCGCGCTGACGCTCTTCGGCGCGTTCAGCGCCGGCCAGGTGTCGAAGCGCTGGTTCGAGAGCTTCTCGATCCCCGGCTACTCGTCGTACGAGGCGAACCAGAAGACGCTGAAGACCTTTGGCACCGGCGAGCAGGCACCGCTCGTCGCCGTCTTCCATAGCGACGGCGACATCACGAAGGCGAAGGGCATCCAGAAGGCGGTCGCCGCCGCCGCGAAGGTCAACCCCGGCTCGCGCGACTCCTCGTACTTCTCGACCGGCAGCCGCGTCTACGTCTCCAAGGACGGCCACACCACCTTCGCCGAGATCTATCCGCCGAAGACGCCGACCTTCAGCTCGTCGGTGCACCTCGACGAGGTGCGCGCGGCGATCAAGGCCAACGCTCCGCCGGGCGTGCAGGCGTATCTGACCGGCCGCGACCCGCTCTACGACGCCTCCACCGGCGGCGACAGCAGCGGCCCGAGCGTGCTCACCGAGGCGCTGATCGGCGGTCTTGGCTGCCTGGTGATCCTGTTCTTCGTGTTCGGCACCCTGCCGGCGGTGCTGATGCCGATCGTCGTCGCGATCGCGTCGATCCTGAACACCTTCACGCTGGTCTGGATCCTGACCTACATCACGAACGTCTCGATCATCGTCCAGTTCCTGATCGCGCTGGTCGGCCTCGGCGTGGCGATCGACTACGCGTTGCTGATCATCTTCCGCTTCCGCGACGAGCTGCGTGAGGGCCAGGACGTCGAGCCTGCCCTCGTCGAGACCATGACCCACGCCGGCCGGTCGGTGATCGTCTCCGGCTCGACGGTCGCGGTCGGCCTGCTTTCGATGCTCGTGCTGCCACTGCCGTTCATCCGCTCGATCGGCATCGGCGGGATGCTCATCCCCACGGTCTCCGTGATCACCGCGATCACGCTGCTGCCGGCGCTGCTGGCGACCCTCGGCACGCGGATCAACAGCGTTCGCCTGCTGCCGAAGCGCTTGGTCGACCGCGGCCATCCCGAAGACGGCCCGTGGGGCCGCTGGGCCCGCTTCGTGATCCGCCATCCCGGACCGGTCGCAACGGTCGGGCTCGCGATCGTCGCGGTGCTCGTCTTCTACGGCGTTCAGCTGAACCCGAGCGAGGCTCAGGCGAAGGACTTCCCCGGCACGGGCGACGCGATCAAGGGCCGCGCCGTGGTCGCGGACGCGCACCTCTCGGCCGGGATCTACAAGCCGTTCGTGATCCTCGTCGAGAACGACGGCGACCCGAAGGCGATCGCCGTGCGGGTCGCACGCGTGCCAGGCGTAGAGGGTGCCGCCGCGCCGCCCGACTGGCGCAAGGGCTCGGCGAGCCTCGTCGAGGCATTCCCGGACGCCGACGGCGCCGCCAAGTCCACCCGCCAGACGATCAAAGACGTGCGCGCGGAGCTGAAGGGCACCGACGCGACGCTCGGCGGCGTGGCGGGCGAGGACCGCGACTTCGTGGCCGCCGTCTACTCGAACTTCCCGTACGTCCTCGCGTTCGTCGTGCTGCTGACGTTCATCCTGCTGGCCCGCGCGTTCAGGTCGATCCTGCTGCCCATCAAGGCGGTCATCCTCAACCTGATCTCGTTACTCGCGGCTTACGGGATCATCGTCTTCATCTTCCAGGACGGCCACGGCTCGAACGCGATCTGGGGCGTGAACGCCACCGACTCGATCATCCCGTGGATCCCGCTGATGATCTTCGCGTTCCTGTACGGCCTTTCGATGGACTACGAGGTCTTCATGCTCACGCGCATGCGCGAGATCTACGACGAGACCGGCGACACGAACACGGCCATCTCGCTCGGCCTGGCGCGGACAGGCAAGCTCGTCACGAGCGCGGCACTGGTGCTGATGTTCGCCTTCTTCGTACTCTCCTCGAGCCCGGGCGTGGACATCAAACAGTTCGGCATCGGCCTCGCGGCCGGGATCATCTTCGACGCGACGGTGATCCGTGCCCTGCTCGTGCCTGCGCTGATGCGGCTGTTCGGCGAGTGGAACTGGTGGATGCCGACCTTCGCCGCGAAGGCTCTGTTCGTGCGTGAGCCGCGCCCGCCCGAGGCGCCGGCGCTCGACTCGGCCTGACGTCAAGCTAGGGGCGGATCGCCTGGGCGACCCTGCGCGCCGTCCGCGCCACCGTCTGCTGGTCGACGCGGCTCAGAGCCTTCGCGTACAGCTTCCGCGCCCGCTCGCTCTGGGCCAGGTCTGCCGCAGCCACGCTCGCAGCGACGAGCAGCTTTCGCCCTCTCCGGCTTCTAGCCACGATGAAGAGCGCTTTGGCGAGCCACAGCATGGCGTAGTCATACCCGCCGGCCTCGACTCGAACCGCGCCCGGAGCTCACTCTTTGGCGAGAGAAGGACACTGATCCAAGCGAGCTTGCGCGACGCGGGTTTTTGACTCGCGACAGCCGCGCAGAAGCACTGGCCCTGCAAGTCGAACTCTGTACGCCTAGGCTCATCGCCTCGCGCGCCGAAGCGCGTTGGCGGCCTTCGGGCTGTCGGCCGGGTTCTGGCCACAGGGCCAGTGAGGACAGTCTACGCCAGTTGAGTGGGTTTGGTGCCGACCGGCCTCCTTAGTCGGCTGTTCTAGTGTTGCCGCCAACCAAACAGGAGCCGACAGCCATGGCACTAGGAGACGAAGTCGACCAGATCTTTCGCCGCGAAGTGAAGTCTCTGCCCGCCTACGCGAAAGCACAGGCTGCGGGTGGTTCTGGGGTCGCACCACCGGTGGACGAGATGAATCAACTGCTGATGGGCCTGGTCATCGCAACACAACATTCGTTTCACCTCCTCGCCAAACGGGTTGAGGAGCTACAGGGGGCCTGAAGCATGCTGATGTCCGGTCTGGGTGGGACTAGCCGGCCGTCGGGCCACGAAGATCGCAGCTAAGATGGTTGTGCGCGTTGGGCTTAGCGCGGAAGCCGCCGAGGCTCGAACCCTCTTCGACTGTCACATTTGCCCTGGGTGCTGCAGGGAAGCTCGCCTTGGGCTTTCCGAGTCGAGAGAGAACCGAGGTTCGCATGCACGCGACCCGCCGCCCGCCCTCCATCGAGCGATGGACGACGGCGCTTGAAGGGGTGCGTTCTCCTGGCTAGCGGAACCGTGAAGTGGTTCAACGAGGAGAACGGCTACGGCTTCATCGTCTCCGACGATGGCGGTCGGGATCTGTTCGTCCATCGAGGCAGCATCATCGGCGCCGACTGGCGTAGCCGGACGCTGCTCGAGGGCGCCCGGGTTGGCTTCGACCGCTGCGAGGGAGGCATGTGTCCAGAGGCGGTTCGGGTTCTGCCACTGGCAGCGAGGGGAAGTCCGTGACGGGTGCCGGCTCAGCTATGAACCTGAGGGAGTTCCGTTGCGCGAGATGCGGCTACGGAATCAGTCTGAGCGGTTCTCTTCCCATCTGTCCAATGTGTCAACCACCAGCTGGAATCCACGGCGATACGAACCGAGAGGAGCAGAAATGGCTGCAACCGAGAAAACCTCCGAGGACAAGGGCGACGCTCATAAGCGGGATCAGAGTGATCTGACCACGAGTGTCGGCACGCCGCTCGTGCGGCAGGAGAAGAAGAGCCGGAGACGGTTGTTCGGACTACGCCGCAAAACCCCCACAACGAGCTCCTAAACGGGAAGGAAAGTCATGATCGAGTCGGGGCGCAGGCATGGCCCGTTCGATCTCCGGTATTCCATCCGGCGGAAGACCGCTGCGCCCGCCTGGGAGCTGCAACCGGATTGGGATTGTCGAGGGAGGCTCGAGTGGCCCCTGTTCGTAGCAGACTCGTTCCCGAGTCGGCAACGGCATGATTTCGAGGCGCTCGCTGCATACGAGGCGTACGGAAACGCGCTCGATCGAGCCGAACCCCTGCGGCGCGCCTCGACATCGCGTGCCGGGCGCGTGCGGGGCGGCGGCGGGCGCCAGGGTGGCCAGCGAGCCGTTTTCCCGTCGCCGGCGCTCTCGGCTTGGGAGTCGGAGGGAGGCAGCGTTGAACATGCAGACTGCGTCTGAGTGTCCCGGATTCCGGGGAGCGATGGTCGAACAGTGACGACGTGGGAAGCGGTGACTCCGCTGGATGTGAAAACGCTGCTCGCCTCCGTGGAAGCGGCACCGCCGATCGATGCGGCAGAAGTCGTCGCAGCCGCCCTGACGGATGCTCTCGGGGCGCGCGATGTCAGCTTCCTCATTGCGGACTACAGCGGCCGGGCGTTGATCCGCTTGAGCCACGTCCGTCGCGCCAACCCGGACGACGAGGACATCAGCCGAGAACGCGGCTACTCGGTACCGCTCACAGGTACACCGCATGGCCGTGCGCTCGCCGAGCAGGAAGTCCAGATCGTCCCGGACGTCGGTGGCTTCCGCGTCTTCGCCCCCGTCACGAGTCGCGGCGAGGCGGTCGGCGTCCTGGCCCTGGCCTTCGATGACGAGCCCGACCTGCAGACGCTGGCGACAGTCTCGGCGGGGGCGCACGCCCTTGCCTACATCGTGATCGCCAACCGCCGCTTCACGGATCTCTTCGAGTGGGGCCAGCGTTCGGTGCCTCTCTCCTTGGAGGCGGAGATCCAGCACCGACTCCTTCCCGCCTCGTACACCTGCGAGGGGGGCCAGTTCACGTTGGCCGGATGGTTGGAACCATCAGGCGACATCGGTGGAGACACGTTCGACTTCAGCGTCGAACGAGACACGCTCCACCTCTCGGTCACGGACGCGATGGGTCATACGCTGAACGCGGCCGTGCTGGCAACCGTGCTGGTAGGAGCATTGCGAAACGCCCGCCGCCGCGGCGTCGATCTTGCGGAGCAGAGCCGGTTGGCGAATGAGGCGCTCTGCGGGTTCGCAGTTGACGGCGACTTCGTGACCGGACAGCTCGTGCGGATCGACAATGTGTCCGGTACCGCACGAATCGTGAACGCCGGGCATGCCTTGCCGATCCTGATCCGTGACGGCCGCGCAGAGAGCGTGACTTTGGCCCCTGGGATCCCGTTCGGTGTGGCGGTTGATGCCGAATACCAAGTTCAAGAATTCGTTTTCCAAGCCGGGGATCGGCTCGTCTTTCTGACGGACGGAATGCTAGAACGCAACGCCGCCGATGTGAATGCGATGCAGATCCTTGCGGACACGCGAGACCTGCATCCACGCGAGGCGGTACAGGCGCTGACACAGGCCGTGGTGAGGGCCTGTGGCGGGGAACTCCGCGATGACGCGACCGTCCTCTGCGTGGATTGGCACGGCGGCCCGGCAGGACAACGAGACGCCAGCTCGGGAGCGGATCACTAGGAGCGGACAGGGCCGGTTCACGCGGTGCTTGGCGCGCGCGTGGAGAAGCACACCCAGCCACTCGGGAGCTGCCGGGTAGGCCTCGCGCGGGCGATGGGGCCAGAACACCCATCAACCTCGGCGTCCAACATCGTGTGCTCAAGCCTGATGCGTTCCTCGTCTTCTGGTGACATTCCCGCACGCTGGCCCATGCGAGCGCCGCCTTATCTCGAAGGGCGCTGACGCATGGGCGCGTCGACGGTGTGCGGTGCGGCGGCGGGTAGTTCCACCGTGACCCGGAGCCCGCCGGCGGGCCGTGGGGTGAGAGTCAGGGTTCCGTCGTGCGCGTGGGTGATGCTCTTGACGATCGCGAGGCCAAGCCCGACACCCCTGTCGTCGGTGTGTATGCGTCTCGTGCCGCGAAGGAACGGCTCGGCGAGCGTGGAGACCGCCTGTGGGTCGAGCTGCTCGCCGCTGTTCTCGACCGTCAGCACGGCTCGGTCGGCGTGAGCGCCGGTCGTGACCCACACGGCGCCGTGCTCCGGGAAATTGTGGACGATCGCGTTGTGCACGAGGTCGGTCGTCAGCTGCAGCAGCAGCGCATGTGACCCGGTGGTGCGGGCCACGTCGCCGGAGGTCTCGAAGGTGACGCCGCGCGCCTCTGCGAACGGCAGAAGAGTCTCGGCGGCCTCCTCCGCGATCAGGGACAGGTCGACGTCCTCTCGGGTGAAGGACCGCTGGTCGGCCCGGCTGAGCAGCAGCAGTGCTTCCGTGAGGTCGATCGCTCGGCTGTTGACGGTGTGCAGGCGGTCGACGAGCTCGCCGTTGTCGCGGTTCGGATCGTTGCGGGCCGTCTCCAGAAGCGTCTGCGTAATCGCCAGCGGGGTGCGTAGCTCGTGGGAGGCGTTGGCCGCGAACCGCTGCTGCTCGGCGACGTGTCCTTCGAGCCGGGCGAGCATCGTGTCGAAGCCGTCGGCGAGCTCGCGGAACTCGTCCTGTCGCCCTTCGAGGTCGATCCGGTGCGAGAGCGACCCGTTCGCCGCCACGCGGGTCGCGTCGGTGATGCGAGTCAGCGGAGCGAGCATGCGGCCTGCGAGCAGCCACCCTCCGAGCAGCCCGAACACCAGCAGGAAGGCCAGCACGAGCGCCACCGTCGGAGCGAAGCTGCGCGCGAGATCGGCGTGGCTCTGCACGACGAAGATCACGCCGGGATGCACGCCACGCGACAGGAAGAAGTACCCGGCGACGAGCAGCACCGCGCCCGCGAGCACCAGGAAGCCGGCGTAGCTGAGCGTCAGCTTGAGCCGAACGCTGAGGCCGGGAGCCCTATCCACGCTCGCGTCCTTCAGGACCAGCCGGCTGAGCCTCGATCCGGTAGCCGGCGCCCGGCACGGTGGCGATCACCCAGGGCTCGCCGAGCCGCTTGCGCAGCCCCGAGACGGTGATGCGCACGGCGTTCGTGAACGGGTTCGCGTTCTCGTCCCATGCTCGTGCCAGGAGCTCTTCGGCGCTTACGACGCCACCTTCGGCAGCGACGAGAACCTCGAGCACCGCGAATTGCTTCCTGGTCAGCGCGACGTAGCGGCCGTCGCGATAGACCTCCCGCCGGAAGGGATCCAGCCGGAGGCCTGCGATCTCTCGCACGGGTGGCCTCGAGTGAGCGCGCCTGCGGTCGAGCGCGCGGAGACGCAGCACGAGCTCCTGGAGCGCGAAGGGCTTCGTCAGGTAGTCGTCGGCGCCGAGCTCGAACCCGGTCGCCTTGTCGTCGAGCCGGTCGGCGGCGGTGAGCATGAGGATCGGCGTGCCGCTGCCGGAGGCGACGATGCGCTCCGCGATGTCGTCGCCGCTCGGCCCGGGGATATCGCGGTCGAGGACGGCGATGTCGTACGCGTTGAGGTGCAGCAGCTCCAGCGCGGTGTCGCCGTCACCGGCGATGTCGGCGGCGATCGCCTCGAGGCGCAGGCCGTCCCGAATGGCGTCCGCCAGATAGGGCTCGTCCTCGACGATGAGCACGCGCATGCTCCGATGCTAGATCGCGTGCGTATCGCCGGCGTATCGAAAATCGCAGACGTGCGGGCAACACGCCCTTTCCTTGA
>JBIOZO010000254.1:0-5282 GCA_044871215.1 Gaiellaceae bacterium
GTCTGCAGCAGCGACTGCATCTGGGCGCGGCTCTCGATCTGGAAGACGCCGACGGTGTCGGCTGCCTGGATCTCGGCGTACACGGGCTCGTCGTCGAGCGGGATACGCGAGAGGTCGACCGAGTCGCCGCGGCCGATGGCGATCTGCTCGACGCAGTCCTCGACCGCCGAGAGCATGCCGAGCCCGAGCAGGTCGATCTTGAGGAAACCCGCGTCGGCGCACGAATCCTTGTCCCACTGGCAGAGCTGCCGGCCCTCCATCGCCGCGGGCTGCACTGGGACAAGCTCGACGAGCGGCCGCGTCGAGATCACCATCCCGCCCGGGTGCTGCGAGATGTGCCGGGGCAAGCCGCCGATCTCGCGACACAGCCGCGCGAACGCGCGCCAGCGCGGCGAGGCGCGCTTCGCATCGGCGTCCGGCAGCTTCGCCAGTTCCTCGCCCACGCGATACGGGTTGCCGTCGGTCAGCCGCGCGAGTCGCTCGAGCTCGCCGAACGGCAGCCCGAGGGCCTTGCCGATGTCGCGGATCGCGCCGCGCGCGTGGTAGGTCGAGAAGCTCGCGACGAGCGCCGAGTGCTCGCGCCCGTAGCGCTCGCAGACCGCGACGATCAGCTTCTCGCGGATGTCGCGCGGGAAGTCGAGGTCGATGTCGGGCACCGAGGTGAGCTCGCGGTTGATGAAACGCCCGAGCGAGAGCCCCGCGCGCACGGGGTCGACGTGCGAGAGGCCGGTGAGGTAGCAGACGATCGAGCCGACCGAGCTGCCACGCCCGCGGCCCGGTGGCAGAACGTTGCGCGCGACCGAGCTGCCGCGGACCTCGAGCGCGCACTCGCGCGCGAGCTCGAGCACCTCCCAGTGGAGCAGGAAGAACCCGGAGAGCCCGAGCTCGTCGATCAGCTTCAGCTCTTCCTCGAGCCTCGTCCGCGCCCGGCGCTTGTGGCCGTTTGCATCGGCGTACCGCTCCTCGAAGGCGCGGTCGCAGACGCGGGCGAGGCGCCGGATCGCCGGCTCGCCGGTATCGGAGAAGTCTGGGTAGCGGTAACCGAGGTCCTCGGTCAGATCGAACTCGAGCCGTTCGGCGAGCTCGACCGTACGCGCCACGGCATCGTGGTCGTCCGGAAAGCGCTCCTGCCACTGCGCGGGCTCGAGCAGGACGCTCTCGTGGTTGCCGCGCCGTTCGGGCTCGCAGCCGTCGAGCGACGTCCGGCAGCGGATCGCGACGAGCACGTCCTGGAGCGCCGCGCGTCGTGAATGGTGCGCGTGCGCATCACCCGTGGCGACCGTCCGGACGCCGATCGTCTCGGCGAGCTCGCGCAACGCCGCCAGTCGGCGCGCGTCGCCACGCTCGTACGGACGCTGCAGCTCGACGTAGAACCGCTCGCGGCCGAAGGCCCTTGCCAGCGCCGCCGCGCCGTTCGGGTCGCGGGTAGCGATGCCGTGCCGTGCGCAGCCGGAGAGGCAGACGAGCCCCTTGTTCAGCTCAGCGAGCAGCGCGACGTCGAGCGACGGCGGCGTCGGCTCCGCCGGGCGGGCACGGGTGTGCGCGTGCGCGGCGGTGAGCAGCCGGCAGAGGTTCGCGTAGCCGGTCGCCGACTCGACCAGCAGCGTCACGTGCGAGCCGTCGGTCAGCGTCACCTCGGCGCCCGTGATCGGCCGCACGCCGAACGCCTTCGCGGCGTGCGCGAACTCGAGCGAGCCGCAGACCCCGTCGTGGTCGGTAAGCGCCAGCGCCTCGTACCCCAGCTCCGCCGCGCGGGCTGCGAGCTCCTCGGGCAGCGAGGCCCCGTCGAGGAACGAATAGGCTGAATGGGCGTGCAGCTCGACGGCCAGCAACCGCTCCTAGTCCCGTCCGGCGAGGGCGAGATCGTGACCGACCGCCCGGAGCGGACGATTCGGATCCTGGGCGAGCTCGAGGAGCTGATCGTGAGCTGGTTCCGCTACGAGCCTGGTGAGCACGGGCCCGACCCGCACGTCCACCATCACCACACCGACGCGTTCTACGTGCTCGAGGGCGAGGTCGAGCTCTCGCTCGGGCCGGAGCTCGAGAAGTTGACTGCCCGTCCGGGGACGTTCGCCGCCGCGCCGCCGAACGTCGTCCACACCTTCCGCAACGCGAGCGACACCACCGCGACCTTCCTCAACCTCCACGTGCCGTCGTCCGGATTCGGCGACCACATGCGCGGTCGCAACCCGGACTTCGACCAGCACGACCCCCCGCCCGATGGCGGCCGCCCGTTCTCCGAGGCGGTGTTCACCACACCCGACGACGCCGAGCGGCTCGAGTTCGAGTGGAGCAGCCACCTCGTCCTCTGCGACCTGCCGCAGCTGACGGCCCTCCGAATGACCTTCCAGCCCGGCTTCGAGGGCGTCGACCCGCACACCCATTCCGACCATGCCGACGCGTTCTACGTGCTCGACGGTGAGATCGAGTTCCGCGTTGGGGACGAGCCGCACATCGCCGGGACGGGGACGTTCGTCGCGGCGCCCACCGGCACGGTGCACGGCTTTCGCCACGCCGGCCCCGACGCCATCAGCGCCCTCAACCTCCACGCACCGCCCGGCGGGTTCATCGACCGCCTGCGCGCGGGCTCCTGAGCGCCGTACCGCGCTTTCATCGGTTCGACCGGTCATTTCCGACGGAGGCACGAGCAGAGCTCGTCCCTCCTGAGTCGCCATCGCAAGCGACGCCTCAGTCATGTCCCCCGCTGGCTGAACCAGCGGCCCACCTCCTCGTCGAGGTACACGACTGCGCGCTCGCCGCCCGCGAGGACGACGTCGAAGTAGCGCCGGTTGACCGGTTCCTCCGTCCACCAGCGGTCGACCACGCGCCACTCCTCGCGCACCACCGCAACCGGCGAGCGGTTCACCCGCTTGGGCGACCCGTCGACGTGCGCCTCGACGCGCACGACAACAGGCGCATTCAGTCGTCGCGCGGAACCAGCAGGGCTCGCTGCTCGGGCAGGCGCGACCACGGTGCGACCTCGACGACGGTGCAGACAGATCCGGAGCCGGTCCCGGCGCGGACCTGGCGCAGGCCCTCGCTCAGGTGGGCGCGCAGCTCGTCGCCCTCCGGCCGGACGAGCTCGAGCTGGTTGCCGACCGACTCCGCGAGCACGAGCGCCTCGAGCCGCAGCATCACGGCCGGCGCGGGCAGCTCGGAGAGCTTCGGCGCGAGCGCGGCACGCAGGCGAGCGGGATCGGCGGTGGCGTCGCGCAGGGTGACCGTCCGCCGCCATGAGCCACCGCCGACCAGGCGCCCCGCAAGCGCCAGCTTGCGCAGGGCCCGCCCGCCGCGTTCCTGCCGGGCAAGCAACCGGTCGACGAGCACGCCGAGCGAGCGCCGCAGCGTGAGCTCGTTGCCGACCGCTTCCGGAAACTCGAGCGACTCGACCAGCTCCGCCGGGGGCCGCCGCCCACGCACGCGCCGTTTCGAGCCGCCTCTCGCCAGGCCCCAGGCGCGCCGGCCGTCCGGCCCCAGTCGTTCGGCCACGGCGCCACCCGGAAGCCCGGCAAGCTCGCCAAGCCTCTTGACCCCCAGCTCCTTCAGCTCTTCCTGCCGCTGCGCGCCGAGCGCGAGCAGGTCGATCGGCAACGGCGCGAGGAACTCCTGCGTGCGCTCGTCGGAGACGACCAGCGCCTGCCCCGAGCGCGCGACGTTCGCGGCTGCCAGGGCCGTGAACTTCCGCGTCGCCGCCCCCACCCGCGCGTCCCAGCCGGGACCAGCTGCCACGAGCGACCGCTTGAGCGCCGCCTCGAGCCCGCCGTAGAGCCGCTCGACCCCGCGCGTCTCGAAGTATCCGCAGCCCGGTGAGGCCGAGTCGACCGCGAAGCCCGCGTCCTCGAGAGCACGGACGATTCCCTCCCACGCCTCCTCGGCCGCCGCGGGATCGGGATCGACGAGCTGGAGCGACGGGCACGTCGCCAGCGCCTCCCCCAGCCGCATGCCCGGCTTCACGCCCGCGGCCTCGGCGGCGGCGGTAACCGGCCCGACCAGCGCCTCGACTCCCGGCTCCGGCGCGAGCGCGGCAGGCTCGAGCGCGAGGCGGGGCCGCTCTCGCAGCGCCGCACGCAGCTCGAACCCGGGGATGACGAGGCAGGCGATCATGGGAACGTATGTTCTACACGAACACACGTTCCCCTGTCAAGTCGTTTTACTCGAGCGGCGGCGCGGAGCCGTATTCCTCGTCGCTGACGTGCTCGCCCCACTCGACCGTGCCGCCGTCCTCGCCGGCCGGGTGGATCGCGACGTGCGTCATGAAGCGCGTGGACGAAGCGCCGTGCCAGTGTCGCTCCCCGGGCTCGAAGAGGACGCGGTCGCCCGGGCGGATCACCTCGATCGGGCCGCCCTCGCGCTGGCAGAGGCCGACGCCTTCGGTGACCCAGATCGTCTGCCCGCGCGGATGCGTGTGCCAGGCCGTCCGCGCGCCGGCGTGAAGTGGACGCTCGCAGCGCCGACCGGCCAGCTCTCGTCCGCCACGGCGATCGTGTCGATGAAGACCGCGCCCGTGAACCAGTCGCTCGTGCCCTGCGAGGTCTCCAGGCTGTTTCTCGTGATCTGCATTCCGCGCTCCTGTGTCGGTCCTCGCAGCTCAGCAGATTTGACATCCGTACCCAGGTACGGGTCTACAGTGCGTCAACCATGCGGATCGGAGAGGTCGCCACACGCGCCGGGGTGAACGTCGAGACCCTGCGCTACTACGAACGGCGTGGCCTGCTCGCCGAGCCGGCGCGCGGGATCAACGGGCACCGCGAGTACGACGAGGAGACCGTCAGGTTCGTGAAGGCGGTCAAGGAGGCGCAGCGCCTCGGGTTCACGCTCGAGGAGATCGCCGAGCACGCGCGGCTCACCCGCGCGAGCCGCCCGCGCGAGGCGGTGCGCACGCGGGTCGCGCAGAAGCTCGACGAGATCGACGAGCGGATCGCGAGCCTACGACGGGTCCGCGAGGAGCTCGAGCGTGTCGTCGGCTGCGCCTGCGACTCGCTCGACCACTGCACCTGCGGCGCGGCGTTCCTGGCCCGAGGCGGGCGAGACCCGCGGCTCGGGCCGCTGCTGCACGTCACGAACGGCGAGAGCGCGGGCAACACCCTGCGGCAGACCGCGCTCGGCGGCGCGGTGCTCTCGTGGCAGGACGTGCTCCACGAAGGGCCCGTGCCGGACGTGCCGCCTGCGGAGCTGCGGACGGTGCGGGCGCGATTCCTGAGCGAGTGCGGCTGGGGCTCGGAGCGCTCGCTGCTCGAGTCGTTCGAGCGACGCGACCGGCTGTTCGAGCAGGCGCTCGAAGG
>JBIOZO010000255.1:0-11248 GCA_044871215.1 Gaiellaceae bacterium
ATCCCAGGAGGACGAGCGCGCCCAGCAAGCAGAAGTGCCAGCGGTCGGTCGGCCGCGCCGCGAGCCACGCGAGGGAGACCAGTGCCCCGGACACGCCGGCTCGGATCACCGACGGTTGGGCACCCACTGCCAGGACGTAGGCGCCGATCGCACCCAGTGCGCCGACCTGCCCGAGCCAGCGAGGTAGCCCGATCAGCCACGCGAGCGCGAGGGCGCCGCCGGCCACGAGCACGACGTTCTGGCCGGAAACCGCAAGCAGGTGATAGAGGCCCGAGGCCCGAAAGCGCTGGCGCAACTCCTCGGAGAGCGACTGCTCCTCGCCGAGGATGACACCCTCGACGATCCCGCGACGCTCACCGTGCAAGCCGGGCGCGATCGATCCCGCGAGGCGGCGTCGCAGACGGTCGGCGATCCCGATCAGCGCGCCGCGCCGGCCGATCTGGCGCCAGCGATCTGCCCTCAGAACCACGTGGATCCCGCGCCGACGCAGCCAGGTCCGCTCGTCGAAGCCGTCTTTCGCGGACTCTGGCAGTCTGACCGTGACGATGCTCTCGATCAGGGCGCCCTGCGGTGGCGACCGCCCAAGCGGCAGTTCCAACTCGGTCGCCTCGCGAAAGCGCAGTCGCCCGAAACGGCGAACAGCGGCCGGCACACGGAGCTCGAACCTCGACCGCCGCGCCGGCCCGGTGACCTCGAGGACGCTGCGCTCGGACGTGTTCACGCGGGCGAGCAGCAGGCTGCGGTCGAGTGCCGTGAGGCGCGCGCTGCCCCACCACCAACCGAGTAGCACGAGCGCGACGAGCAGCAACGGCAGGCGTGCCGGCTCGCGTGCGACGGCGAGAGCCGCCAACAGCGGGAGAGCGCCGAGGGCGACGAGCGTCGTGCCCCGAGCAACGTTCGCACCCGCAAGGCCCAGGCAGAGCGCAGCCACATAGACGTGAGGACGGGAGGCGGTCGTCATGGGACGACGAGGTCACGAAGCTGCTGGAGGCGCTTGGGTCCGATCCCAGGCACCGCGTCGAGCTCATCGACGGACTGGAAGGCACCATGCGCCTGCCGGTAGTCGAGGATCTTCTGCGCCATCACCGGCCCGACGCCGGGAAGGGACTCGAGCTGCTCGAGCGTTGCCGTGCTGAGTTGAACCGGCGCCGCGGTCGTTCCGCCGGGCGACGCGGCTGACCCGGTCGCACCGGCACCGCCGCGGCGAGGGATCACGACCTGCTCGCCGTCGGCGAGCGGCGCGGCCAGGTTGACCTGCGCGAGATCGGCCTTCGGAGTGGCCCCGCCCGCGCGGGTGACGGCGTCCGCGATGCGGGAACCGTGCGCGAGCCGGTAGAGACCCGGCCGGCGCACGGCTCCGACGACGTCCACCACCACCCGCGAGGACGGAAGCCCGGTCACGCCCGCCATCGCCGGCGGCGGGGGGAGAGACGCCGCGGTCGTCGTAGTTCCCGCGCCCAGGACGAAGCGGCCCAGGAGCAGGATCAGGGCGAGCGAGCCCACGGCGGCCAGGAGAAGCCGCCGCCGCTGGAGGAGGTACTCCGGCATGCGGCCAGCCTGCCCGTTGAATCGTCACGTATGGGTGTCGGCTTCGTGCCGAACGAGCGCCGTCATTGGCACGCAATCGACACAGTCGTGACACGGTTCCGCGCGCTCGCAGGCAGTACCGTCCCTAACCCCCTCCCACCCAGGGGCGCGCGTGAACTTAAAGAGAAGCCGCGCGCGAGCGCGGCCGTCAGACGACCAGGTTGACCAGTTTCCCCGGGACGACGATGGTCTGGCGGATCTCCTTGCCGTCCAGGTGGGCCTGAACCCGCGGCGAGGCCTTGGCGCGCTCGACCAGCTCCTCCTCGCTCTCGCCGGTCGACGCCTCGACCCGGTCGCGCACCCGGCCGTTCACCTGCAGCACCAGCTCGAACGTCTCGCGCTCTAGGCGCGACTCGTCCGCGACCGGCCACTGTTGCTCCCACAGGCGCTCGTGCCCCAGCGCGGCCCACAGCTCCTCGGCGATGTGCGGCGCGTACGGCTGGATCAGCGAGACCGCCGTCTCGGCCGCGAAGCGCGCGCCCGGCGCGCTCGGGTCGCGCCCGAGCTCGTTGACGAGCTCCATTACCGCCGCGATCGGCGTGTTGAAGACGAAGCGGCGACCGATGTCGTCGGTGACCCGCGCGATCGTCTCGTGCGCCTTCCGCACCAGCGGCCCGGCATCGCCGTCCTCCCCGCCTGGGCCCTCGGCCGCCTCGTGCACGATCCGCCACAGCCGACGCAGGAAGCGTCCGATGCCCTCGATCCCGTCCTCCGTCCAGTCCATCGCCTGGTCGGCGGGCCCCACGAAGAGGATGTACAGCCGGACCGCGTCGGCCCCGTACATCTCGGCCAGCTGGTCGGGCGCAGTGACGTTGCCGCGCGACTTAGACATCTTCGTCCCGCCCTGGCGCACCCAACCCTGGTGGAACAGCCGTTGGAACGGCTCGCGGAAGCCAACCAGGCCCATTTCGTTCAGCACCTTCACGAAGAAGCGCGAGTAGAGGAGGTGTCCGGTCGCGTGGTCGATGCCGCCGATGTACTGGTCGACAGGCGACCAGAAGTCGACCAACCGGCGCGAGAACGGCTCGCGATCGTTGTGCGGATCGCAGTACCGCAGGAAATACCAGGCCGAATCCACGAACGTGTCCATGGTCTCGGCCTCGCGCCGGCCCGGCCCGCCGCAGGAGGGGCACGGGACGTTCAGCCACTCCTCGTTCGAGGCCAGCGGCGGCTTGCCCTTCGGCCGATAGTCCTCCACGTCCGGCAGCAGCACCGGCAGCTCGTCGTCGGGCACGGGCACAAGTCCGCACTTGTCGCAGTAGACGATCGGGATCGGCGCGCCCCAGTAGCGCTGCCGCGAGAAGCCCCAGTCGCGCAGACGGAAGCTGACGGCCGGACGCCCGCGGCCGCGCTCGCCGAGCCAGTCGACGATCGCGGTCTTGGCCTCGTCGACCACCAGGCCGCTGAACTGCGCGGACTCCACGAGCGTCTGCGCCTCCTCGTCGACGACCTCGACGATCGGCAGCTCGAACCGCTCGGCGAAGGCGCCGTCGCGCTCGTCGTGCCCCGGCACGGCCATGATCGCGCCGGTGCCGTACTCCATCAGCACGTAGTCGGCGACCCAGACCGGAATGCGCGCCTCGGTCGCCGGGTTGGTGACGAAGAAGCCGGTGAACACGCCGGTCTTCTCGTCGGCCGACGCGCGCTCCTCGACGCGTTTGGCCATCGCCCTCGAGGCGTAGGCCCGTAGCTCATCGCCGTTCGGCGAGCGCTCGGTCAGCTGCTCGACCAGCGGGTGCTCCGGCGCCAGTACGAAGAAGGTCGCCCCGAAGATCGTGTCTGGCCGCGTCGTGAAGACCGGGATGTCCTCGTCGAGCTCGTCGATCCGAAACAGCAGCTCGGCGCCTTCGGAGCGGCCGATCCAGTTGCGCTGGATCGCCTTCGTCCGCTCGGGCCAGTCGATCAGCTCGTGGTCGCGCAGCAGGTCGTCGGCGTAGGCCGTGATGCGGAAGAACCACTGCTCCATCTTTCGGACTTCGACCTCGGCGCCGCAGCGGTCGCAGTGGCCGTTCACGACCTGCTCGTTCGCGAGCACCGTCTGGTCGTTCGGGCACCAGTTGACCGGCGCCTCCTTCCGGTAGGCCAATCCTTTCTCCAGGAAGCGCAGAAACAGCCACTGCGTCCAGCGGTAGTAAGCCGGGTCGTGGGCCGCGATTACACGATCCCAGTCGATCGCCCAGCCGAGCCGGTGCATCTGGCGCTCGATGTTCACGATGTTGCGCTCGGTGATCTCGCGCGGGTGGCCGCCCTCGGTGATCGCCGCGTTCTCGGCCGGCAGGCCGAACGAGTCCCAGCCCATCGGCCGCAGCACCTGCCTGCCGTGGCGCCGCTGGAAGTGCGTGACGACGTCGCCCAGCGTGTAGTTGAGGACGTGTCCCATGTGGAGGTTTCCCGAGGGGTACGGGAGCATCTCGAGCTGGTAGAACTTCTCGCCCGGCTCGGCCTCCGGCGGCGGATCGTCGACGTAGAAGGCCCGCGCGTCCTCCCAGACCCGCTGCCACTTCGCCTCGATTGCCTGTGGGTCGTACGCGTCCAAATGACGCCTCCAGAAACGAAAAAGCCTCTCAAACGAGAGGCCTGGGGAGCTCGACGCGGCGCCGCCGCGTTGTCCCCTGCTCTACTCGAGAAGCTGCTTCATCCGCTCGGACTTTACCATCGCCCGGTCAATTCGAGGAGGTCAGATGGCCGGATACACCAAGGTGAACCTCAAGCACGAGGTCGAGGATCAGGCGCCGAACTTCGGGCTCGAGGGCAAGATCGAGGCCCGGATGGCGCGCGTGCCGCTCGAGCTCGAGCATCAGGGCGTGACCTACCAGCGAATCGCGCCGAACTTCCGCGTGCCGTTCGGACACCGGCACAAGACGCAGGAGGAGGTCTACGTCGTGCTCAGCGGCAGCCTGCTCGCGAACCTCGAGGGCGAGGTCGTCGAGCTGCGGCCGTTCGACGCGCTGCGGGTGCCGAAGGACACGATGCGCGGCTTCGAGGGCGGGCCCGAGGGCGCCGAGCTGATCGCGGTCGGCGCGCCTCACACCGGCCCCGGCGACGCCGAGGTCGAGAACGGCTGGTGGGGCGACTGACCCGCTTCGTCGACGAGCTCGACTGGGGCTTCGGCTGGGTCTCGAGCGAGCAGCCGATGCTGCGGCTGACCTCCCACGCGCTGCTCGCGGACGGCGGCGTCTGGCTGGTCGACCCGTCCGAAGGCGAGGGCGTCGAGGAGCGGGTCCGCGCCCTCGGCGAGCCGGCCGGAGTGGTGCAGCTGCTCGACCGCCACAACCGCGCCTGCGCCGCGTGGGCCGAGCGGCTCGGCGTGCCGCACCACCGCGTCCCGTTCGGCGGCGTCGGGCCCTTCGAGGCGGTGTCGATCGTGCGCCGCAAGCCCTGGCACGAGGTGGCGCTGTGGTGGCCTGAGCGAAAGGTGCTCGTCACAGCGGACGCGCTTGGGACGGTGCCGCACTACTTCGCCCTGAGCGGCGAGGCGCTCGGCGTCCATCCGCTCTTGCGCCTGACTCCGCCGAGGCAGCTCGCGCGGCTCGAGCCCGAGCACGTCCTCTGCGGGCACGGCGCCGGCGTCCACGAGCATGCGAGCGAGGCGCTGCGCGGAGCGCTCGACAACTCCCGGCGGCGGCTGCCGCGCCTCGCGGTCGAGCTGCCCCGGGCGCTGTGGCGCCGCTGACTACGATCGCGCCCGTGCTGTCCCTGTTCCCGCAGACCGCGGCCGTCGACGACGGCGAGCTGAGCGTCGGCGGCGTTCGCGCCTCCGAGCTCGCGGTCGAGTTCGGCACGCCGCTCGTCGTCTACTGCGAGCGGACGATCCTCGAGGCGGCGCGCGCCTACCGCGAAGCCGCGCCGGACGCGCTGCCGCTCTACAGCCTGAAGGCGTTCCCGAACGTCGAGCTGCTGCGGCTGCTGGCAGCCGAGGGCTTCGGCGCCGACGTCTCGACCCTCGGCGAGCTCGAGTTCGCGCGCCGCGCCGGGATCGAGGGCAACCGGATCGTCGTGCACGGGAACAACAAGAGTGACGACGAGCTCCGCGCTGCGGCCGCGGCCGAGGTGCGGTTCGTCGTGCTCGACGCGCTCGACGAGGCGGAGCGGGCGGCGGCGGCAGGCGTCCGCCGGGCGCTCGTCCGCGTGACGCCGGGAATCGAGGCCGACACGCACGAGAAGATCCGCACCGCGCACCACGGCTCGAAGTTCGGGCTCCCGCCGGCCGACGCGCTCGAGGCGGTCGCCGCCGCGCGCGAGGCGGGGCTCGACGTCGCCGGCGTCCACCTGCACATCGGCTCGCAGCTGCTCGACCTCCGGGCCGGGCTCGAGACGATCGACTGGCTGAGGGACTTCGCCGCGCGCGAGTGGCTGCCGGAGGTCGTCGACCTCGGCGGCGGCCTCGGCATCCCGTACGTCGAGGGCGATGAGCCTCCGCCGATCCGGGAATTCGTGCGCTCGCTGCTCGACCGGCTGGCGGACGGCTGGCCCGGGGAGCTGCCGCAGCTGATCCTCGAGCCGGGCCGCTCGCTCGTCGGCCGGGCCGGCGTGACCCTTTACCGCGTCGGCGTCGTCAAGCAGGCTGCCGAGGAAGTCACCTACGTCGCGGTCGACGGGGGAATGTCGGACAACCCGCGGCCGCAGCTCTACGGCGCTCGCTACACCGCCCTGCTCGCCAACCGCGCCGACGAGGAGGCGACCCGGTCGTTCGACGTCTGCGGCAAGCATTGCGAGTCCGGCGACGTGCTGATCGAGGGCGCCCGGCTGCCCGAGCCGCGTCGCGACGACCTGCTTGCGGTCCCGGCCACCGGCGCCTACACGCTCTCGATGGGCTCGAACTACAACGCCGTCCCTCGGCCCGCCGCCGTGCTCGTGGCCGACGGGCACGCACGCGTGATCCGCAGGCGCGAGAGCCTGGACGACCTCCTCCGCCAGGAGCAGGCCGATGGCTAGGCTCGCCCTCATGCCACGCCGACTCGACCGGCTCCCCGGTGTCGTGCTCGTCAGCATCGCCGCCGCGATGTGGGGCCTCGACGGCCTGATCCGCAAGCCGCTCTCGGACTCGACGTCGCCCTACACGATCGTCTTCGGCGAGCACGTGGTGCTCGTCCTGCTGGCGCTGCCGCTGCTGGTGCCGGCGTTCCGGGCGCTGTGGCAGGCGGGCGCCAGGTACGTGACGGCGGGGATCTTCGTCGGAGCCGGCGCCTCGGCGATCGCGACGATCCTTTTCACCAAGGCGCTCTTCCACGGCGACTTCATCACGGTCGTGGTGCTGCAGAAGGTGCAGCCGCTCGTCGCCGTCGTCGGTGCGTGGCTCGTGCTCGGCGAGCAGCCGCGGCGCGGATTCACGTGGTTCCTGCTGCCGGCGCTGGCGGGCGTCTGGCTGATCGCCCTCCCCCACCCGCTCGACCCGCACGCGCAGGGCCTGACCCCCATCCTCGAGACGCTCGGCGCGGCTGTGCTCTGGGGGCTCGGCACCGTCTTCGGGCGATACCTGGGCCGGCGCCTGCAGTTCGACCACGTTTCCACCGTGCGCTTCGGTTTCGGTCTGATCGCCAGCGCCTGCGCGCTGCCGATCGTCGGCGCCTCGGCCTTCTCGAACTGGCACGACAGCTTCTGGATCGCCGTGCTCGCGCTCGTCACCGGCTTCCTCGCGCTCGGGCTTTACTACTACGGCCTCCGTCGGACCCCCGCGGTTCTCGCGGCGATCGGCGAGCTCGCCTTCCCGGTCACGGCGGCGCTCGTCGGCATCTACGTCTTCGACAGCTCGCTGCGCTGGACGCAGTGGCTCGGGGTGGCGATCACCGTCGGCGTGATCAGCCTGCTGCCCGTGCGGCGGCGCGACCTCGTGCGCGTGCCACCCCGGCCCGAGCCGGGCCTCGCGGCTACCTAACCCTGAACAGCCCGCCGAACGAGACCCAGTGCCCGTTGTGGTAGCGCTGGAGCTTCGCCTGGTCGAGCGGGAAGTGATCTGACCCGCCGGTCTTCACGGTGATCCCCGGGAGCAGGAACGGATCGTTGCCGATGCTGAGGCTCGTCCCCGCCTTCATGATCCCAGCGCGCGTCGGGTTCTTCCCGGCCTTCTTCAGCGCCGCGACGAACGTGTGCGCCACCGACATCCCGTAGACCGCGTAGACGTCGTTCGGGTTGCCGCCCTTGTAGCGCTTCATGATCGAGCGGTAGAGCTTCACGCCCGAGTCCTTGGCCCAGTGCGGGTCCGTCGGGTCCTTCAGGAAGACGATCGAGATCGAGCCCTCGGTCTGCTTCTTCGTCGTGCCCGCGGTCGCGAGGCCCATGATGTTGGCGGCGCTCGAGACGGCGTTCACGTAGACCGTCGGCTTCCAGCCGAGCTTGTGCGCGTAGACGTAGGCCTGGATCGCGAACTTCGGCGTCGCGAACAGCATCAGGTTCTTCACCCGCGCGCTCTTGAGCTTGGCGACCTGAGACTGGACGTCCGGGTCCTCGACGTCGTAACCCTGCTTGGAGACGATCAGGCTCGCCTTCTTGCCGAGCCCGTTGCGGAGACCGGCGAGCAGGTCCTTGCCGTAGTCGTCGTTCTGGTAGAGGACGCCGATCCGCGCCTTGGGGCTGTTCTTGGCGACGTAGCGGCCGTAGATCGTCCCCTCGGCGCGGTAGTTGGGCTGGTAGCCGATCGTGTACGGGTACTGCTTGTAGTCCTTGCCGAACGTGGTCGCGCCGCTGGCGACGAAGAGCTGCGGCACCTTGATCGCGTTCAGGTAGGCGCGCGTCGCGAGGTTCTGCTCGGTGCCGAGGCTGTTGAAGATCGCAAAGACCTTGTCCTGCTGGACGAGCTCCCGCGTCTTGTCCGCGGTCTTGGACGGGTCGTATGCGTCGTCCTTGTAGACGTACTTGATCTTCCGCTTGTTCACGCCGCCCTTGGCGTTGACGTACTTGAAGTACGCCGCGGCGCCGCGCGCCACCGACTGGTAGGCGGAGGCCGGTCCGCTCAGCGGTGTCGTGCCGCCGATCAGCACCTCGTTCGAGGTGACGCCGGTCTCGGAGGCGGCCCCCGACGCAACGGTCGCGAGCGCTAGCGCGCCGAGCGCGCACAGCAAGAGATGAGTCGTCCTCGTCACAGCCCCTCTAGGGACGAAGGTATAGCCGTGTTGTTAGCGGTCTGGCAACCCGGCGCAGCAGGCCGCCAGCGCCGGTTGGCAGCAGGATCATCACGAGGATGATCGCGGCTCCGTAGACGAAGTCCGGGACGCCTGGTTTGGTCGACACGTGCGTCGAGATTTCCGGCAGGTACTGGACGAAGAACGCGCCGAGCACCATCCCGGGCAGGGACCCGAGCCCGCCGACGACCGTGCCGACCAGGATCAGGATCGAGAGCAGGAACGTGAACGAGAGCGGGTTCACGATCTCGGCCTGGATCGCGAGCAGCGCGCCGGCGACGCCCGCGTAGACGCCGCTGATCGCGAAGGCCAACGTCTTCGTCCGGGCGAGGTCGATCCCGGCGGAGGCGGCCGCGACCTCGCTGTCGCGAACCGCGCGGAAGGTTCGGCCGAGACGGCCGCGCACGATCAGCCAGGCGATCACGAAGCCGATCAGGCCGATGCCCCACGTCAGGTAGTAGAGGAAGTGGTTCTGCGTGGTCGTGTGCCCGAAGACCGTGACCGTGCCGCTGAGCCCGGTCACCTGCAGCGGGGCCTGCTCGAGCAGCCGCAGACCCTGGCCGCCTCCCGTCAGCCCGGGGAACTTCCGTAGCAGCGAGGGCATCGCGACCGCGAAGGCGAAGGTCGCGAGCGCGAGGTAGATCCCGGAGAGTCGTAGGGCCGGGAGGCCGATGAGGAAGCCGACGAGGCCCGCCGCGATCCCGGCGAGCGGGATCGTCCAGACGTCGCGCCAGTGCTCGTGGACGGCCAGCGCGGCGGTCGTGTAGCCGCCGATCGCCATCAGCGCGCCGTGACCGAGCGAGATCTGGCCGGTGTAGCCGGTGAGGATGTTCAGCCCGACGATCGCGATGAAGAAGACGCCCGCCTGGGCGAGATCGCGCGAGTGGAAATCGCTCACGAGGTGCGGCGCGAGCAGGTAGAGCACCAGCACGGCCAGCGCGGTGAGCGCCCACACCGCGATCCCTAGCGAGCGCCTCATACGTGCGTCACCGGCGCGCGGCCGAAGAGGCCGGTCGGGCGCACGAGCAGCACGCCGAGGATCACCGCCAGGGCCACCGGCAGCCGCAGCTCGGTCCCGACCCAGTCGACATAGGTGCCGATCAGGTTGATCAGCACGCCGAGCAGCAACGAGCCGACGACCGCCCCGAGCGGGCTGTCGAGTCCGCCGAGCACGGCGCCCGCGAAGGCATAGAGCAGCACGGGCTGCATCAGGTTCTGGTCGAAGCTGGCGAGCGCCGGCGCGGTCAGCATCCCGGAGACCGCGCCCATCGCGGCGGCCAGGCCCCAGCCGAGGGCGAGCAGCCAGCTGACCCGGACGCCGACGAGCCGGGTCGCGTCGGGGTCGACCGCCGCTGCGCGCGAGGCGAGGCCGAGCTTCGTGAAGCGGAAGAAGACCCACAGCAGCGCGACCGCGCCGAGCGAGACCGCGATCGTGCCCAGGTCCTGAATCGAGAAGGCGACCCCGGCGACGTCGATCGGGCGAGTCGAGAAGGCGTTCGGGAGGCTCCGCACCTCGGGCGACCAGATCCAGCGGGCCGCGCCGTTCACCAGGAAGAAGAGGCCCAGCGTCACGATCACGACCGTCAGCACCGGCGCGCGCTCGACCGGCTTGATCACTAAGCGCTCGATCGTCACACCCGCGAGGAACGAGATCGCTACGGTCGCTAAGAAGGCCGCCCAGTACGAGAAGCCGTGGTGGACGAGCGACCACGCGATGAAGGTCGAGAACATCGCCATCTCTCCCTGCGCGAAGTTGACGACGCCGGTCGAGCGGTAGATCAGCACGAGCGCCACGGCGAGCGTCGCCCAGACGCCGCCCGAGGCGAGGCCGATCACGATCTGCTGCGCCAGCTGCGTCCAGTCGAAGGCGAGCAGCATCAGTACCCCAGCTGAGCCACCGCTTGCGGTGGCGTCCTCAGGACGTGCGGACTTGTCCGCGCGTCCGTCTGAAATGACCGGTCGGTGCTGTCCATGGATCAGTAACCGAGATAGGACCGTCGAACAGACTCGTCACGGCGGAGGGCGGCGCTCTCGCCCTCGACGGCGACCCTGCCGACCTCGAGCACGTACGCGCGAGAGGACGCTTGCAGCGCGAGCGCCGCGTTCTGCTCGACGACGAGCACGGCGAGGCCTTCGCGCTCGTTCAGCTCGCCGACGATGCGGAAGATCTCGGCCACGACGAGCGGCGCAAGCCCGAGCGACGGCTCGTCGAGCAGCAGCAGCTTCGGCCGCAGCATTAGGGCCCGCGCGAGCGCGAGCATCTGCTGCTCGCCGCCGCTGAGCGTCCCCGCCCGCTGGTCGCGCCGCTCCTGCAGGCGCGGGAAGTAGCCGAGCACGCGCTCCTCGTCGGCGCGGATCGCCGACCGGTCGCGGCGGGTGTAGGCGCCGAGTCGGACGTTCTCGCGCACGGTCAGGTCGGTCAGCGTGCCGCGCCCCTCGGGCACGTGGGCGATGCCGGCCCGGGCGGTCGCCTCGGGCGAGCTGCGGACGATGCTCTCGCCGGCGAAGGCGATGCGCCCGCTGCGGCGGACGGCACCGGAGAT
>JBIOZO010000256.1:0-5300 GCA_044871215.1 Gaiellaceae bacterium
TGCCGCGTCGGCAACCGCCTCTCCGACATCTCCCACGCGATCCAGGTCGCCACCGAGGAGCAGGGTTTCTCGGTCGTGCGCAGCCTCGTCGGCCACGGCGTCGGCCGCTCGATGCACGAGGAGCCGCAGATCCCGAACTTCGGAGAGCCCGGCCGAGGGCCGCTGCTCGCGGAGGGGATGACCTTCGCGATCGAGCCGATGATTACGGCCGGCGGCCCCGACGTCGTGCTCCACGACGACGAGTGGTCGATCTCGAGCGCCGACGGCTCACTCGCGGCGCACTTCGAGCACACCGTCGCGATCACCGCCGACGGCCCGCGGATCCTGACCGCAGCGACGAGCGCGGTCCGCACGTGAGCGATCCCAGAGTCGAGCAGTACGCGAAGCTTCTCGTCGAGACGTGCATCGACGTGCAGCCCGGCTGGCAGGTGATGGTGAGCGGCGGCATCCTGGCGAGGCCGTTGCTCGAGGAGGTCTGCCGCGCCGTCGGCCGGCGCGGCGCGTACGCGCTACTGCGCCCGAGCCTCTCGGGCTACGGGAACATCCCGTGGCTGCAGGAGGCGCCGGAGGAACTGCTCGACACCCCTCCCGCACTCGAGTCCACGCTCTGGGAGACGATCGACGGCCTCGTCTCGATCGAGGCTCCGGAGAACACGCGTGAGCTGGGCGCGGTGCCGAGCGAGCGCCTGCAGCGCTACCAGCGCGGGCTGCGGCCGCACCAGCAGCGGATCTTCTCCCATGAGCTGAAGTGGGTCGGTTGCCAGTACCCGACGACGGCCCTGGCTCAGGACGCCGACATGCCGCTCGAGGCCTTCGCCGACTTTCTCTACGGGGCCTGCTTGCTCGACTGGGATGCCGAGCGCGAGCGTATGACCCGCTACGCCGAGCAGTTCGAGGCGGCCGAGGAGGTGCGGATCGTCTCCGGCGGGAGCGACCTGCGCCTGTCGATCGCGGACAGGCCGGTCGTCGTCGACGCGGGCGGGGCCAACATGCCCGGCGGCGAGTTCTTCACCTCACCGGTCGAGGACTCGGCCGAGGGCGAGATCGTGTTCGGCGAGTTTCCGGCCGTCTACGCCGGCCGCGAGGTGCGGGGGATCCGCCTTCGCTTCGAGGGCGGCAGGGTCGTCGACGCGTCGGCGGAGGTGAACGAGGACTTTCTGATCGAGCAGCTCGACCTCGACGAGGGTGCCCGCCGCCTCGGGGAGCTCGGGATCGGCTGCAACCCCGGGATCACGCGCCACATGCGCAACACGCTCTTCGACGAGAAGATCGACGGCACCGTCCACCTGGCGCTCGGCAACGGGCTGCCCGAGGCCGGCGGCTCGAACGTCAGCCAGATCCACTGGGACATCGTCAAGGAGATGCGCGCCGAGGGCAGCCGGATCGAGCTCGACGGAACGCCCGTTCAAGAAGCCGGCCGCTGGCGCTCTTGAACCGTTTGCTACCATAGTCGGCCGCGGCGGAAGCCGTGTTTTTTCGTGTCTACGAGCGAGGTCTGTTGGCTCAGAAGGAAGAGAAAATCGAGGTGGAGGGCGAGGTCGTCGAGTCGCTTCCGAGCACCATGTTCAGGGTGCAGGTGGACGGCATGGACGGCACGGTTCTCGCGACGATCGCCGGCAAGATGCGCAAGCACTACATCCGCATCCTCCCGGGCGACCGCGTGAAGGTCGAGCTCTCCCCCTACGACCTCACCCGAGGAAGGATCACGTACCGACACCGATGAAAGTCCGAGCTTCAGTCAAAGCAATGTGCGAGCGCTGCCGCGTGATCAAGCGGCATGGCCGGACCATGGTCATCTGCACGAACCCCCGCCACAAGCAGAGGCAGGGCTGATGGCGCGCATCGCCGGAGTCAACCTCCCGAACCAGAAGCGCCTCGAGATCGGCCTGACGTACATCTACGGGATCGGCCGCTCGACCGCCCAGAAGATCTGCGCGGACACCGGGCTCTCGACGGACGAGAAGATCAAGGACCTCACCGACGAGGAGATCACCAAGCTCCGCGAGTACATCGACGGCAACCTGCAGGTCGAGGGCGACCTGCGCCGCGAGCGGACGCAGGCGATCAAGCGCCTCGGCGAGATCGGCGCCTACCGCGGGATCCGGCACCGGCGTGGCCTGCCCGTCCGCGGCCAGCGCACGAAGACCAACGCCCGCACCCGCAAGGGCCCGAAGAAGACCGTCGGCCGCGGCAAGAAGGCTCCGACCAAGACCTGAGATGGCACCTCCGAGACGACAAGCGACGAGAGGTCGCGCGCGCCGCCGCGTGAAGAAGAACATCGCGATCGGCCAGGCGCACATCAAGACCTCCTTCAACAACACGATCGTCTCCCTCACCGACGGCGAGGGGAACGTGATCGCGTGGGAGTCCGCCGGCTCGGCCGGCTTCAAGGGCTCGCGCAAGTCGACGCCGTTCGCCGCGCAGGTCACCGCCGACGCCTGCGCCCGCAAGGGCATGGAGCACGGGCTGCAGAAGGTCGAGGTCTTCGTGAAGGGCCCGGGCTCCGGCCGCGAGACGGCGATTCGTTCGCTGCAGGCCGCGGGCCTCGAAATCCTGGGCGTCAAGGACGTCACCCCGCAGGCCCACAACGGCGTGCGCCCGAAGAAGCGGAGGCGCGTCTAATGGCCCGCTCACTCGCGCCGAAGTGCCGCAACTGCCGCCGGGAGGGGATGAAGCTCTTCCTCAAGGGCGAGCGCTGTCTCACGGAGAAGTGCTCCGTCGAGCGCCGCAGCTATCCGCCGGGCGAGCACGGTCGCGGCCGCATCAAGCAGTCCGAGTATCTGCTGCAGCTGCGCGAGAAGCAGAAGGCGCGGCGCTACTACGGCCTGCTCGAGAAGCAGTTCCGCACCTACTACTCGAAGGCCGCGAAGGGCTCGGGCATCACCGGCGAGACGCTGCTGCGAATGCTCGAGACGCGCCTCGACAACGTCGTCTACCGGCTCGGCTTCGCCGCCTCGCGCGCGCAGGCCCGCCAGCTCGTGCGGCACGGCCATTTCCAGGTCAACGGCCGCCGCGTGAACATCCCCAGCTACCAGGTGCGCCCCGACGACATCGTCTCCCTCAAGTCGGGGAGCCCTGCCGAGCAGGTGGTGCGCGACGCCACCGACCTGACCGCCTCCGTGACGCCGTGGCTGCAGGCCGACCACGACGGCCTCACCGGCAAGGTGCTCAAGTGGCCGGAGCGTGAGGAGATCGACACGCCGGTCCAGGAATCACTGATCGTCGAGCTTTACTCGAAGTAACGGAAGGACAGCGCTACGCGCTCCAGGATCCACAACCGCAAGGAAGGAAGCTGAATGGCAGTCCGTACCAGCCTGATGGAGTTCCAGATCCCGCGGATCGTCCACGAGGAAGTGGAGGACAACCGCGGCGTCTTCGTGATCGAGCCGCTCGACCGCGGCTTTGGCTACACCTTCGGCAACTCGCTGCGCCGCGTGCTGCTCTCCTCGCTCGAGGGCGCCGCCGTCACCTCGGTCAAGATCGAGGGCGTCGCGCACGAGTTCACCACCCTGCCGGGTGTCCGCGAGGACGTGACCGACATCCTGCTCAACTTCAAGAACCTGATCTGCCGTCTGCACGGCGAGTCGCCCGAGATCGAGGTGCGGCTTTCCAAGAAGGGGGCGGGCGCGGTCAAGGCCTCGGACATCGAGGCGCCGGCCGAGCTCGAGATCCTGAACCCGGAGCTCGAGATCGCCAACCTCTCGGACAAGGGCAAGCTCGAGGTGACGCTCACGATCGGCCGCGGCCGCGGGTACGTCCCGGCCGAGCTGAACCGCGGCCCCGAGCACACGATCGGCGTGATTCCGATCGACTCGATCTTCTCGCCGGTGCGGCGCGTCTCGTACGACGTCGAGGCCGCCCGCGTCGGCCAGCGCACCGACTACGACAAGCTCCGGATCGATATCACGACCGACGGTTCGATCGACCCGCGCGACTCGATCGGCCAGGCGGCCGAGATTCTGATCCGGCAGCTCGCGATCTTCACCGACCTCGACCGGATCGAGGGCTTCGGCGAGCAGGCAGCCGCCGAGGCGCAGGCCGAGCCGGCGCTCGCGCACGGGATGGAGAACTTCCCGATCGAGGAGCTCGAGCTGGGCGTGCGCTCGTACAACTGCCTCAAGCGCGTTGGCATCGAGACGATCGGCGACCTGGTCACGAAGACCGAGAACGAGCTCGCCGCGATCCCGAACTTCGGCAAGAAGTCGATCGAAGAGGTCAAGGAGACGCTCGGGACGCACGGGCTCAACCTGCGCGGCGAGGACGGCGCCTCGGCATGAGGCACCGGCGGTCGGGCAGGAAGCTGGGCCGCGACGCCTCGCACCGCAAGGCGCTGTACGCGAACCTCGCAGGCGCGCTGATCGAGCACGGTCGGATCAAGACCACCGCGGCCAAGGCCAAGGAGGTCAAGCCCATCGCCGAGCAGATGATCACGCTCGGCAAGCGCGGCGGCGTCCACGCGCGGCGCCAGGCGCTGGCGTTCTTGCGCTCGCAAGACGTCGTGCACAAGCTCTTCAGCGACGTCGGCCCGCGCTTCGCCGACCGTCCGGGCGGCTACTCGCGGATCATCCGCATCGGCCCACGCCCGGGCGACGCTGCCGAGATGGTCTACCTCGAGCTCGTCGACTTCCTGCCCGCGCCGCCTCGCGAGCGTCCCGCCCACGCGGAGCGGGAGGAGGAGCCGGTCGAGGCAGAGGCCTCGGCCTAGGCGCTAGGCGCTGCCGAGACCGGCGCTGACGCCGGCGATCACGACGCCCGCGATCGTCACCGAGGCGAACGAGCGGGCAAAGCTCGTCTCGAAGAACCGCCAACGCAGCCAGGCAAGCGTGACCAGCTCGGCTGCCACCACCACGATCGCGGCGATGATCGCCGCGTGGTAGGTCGGGATCAAGAACGGAAGGGTGTGCAGGATGCCGCCGATGAACGTGCCCACGCCGGTGATCGTTCCGCGCATGAAGGGGTTGCCGCGCCCGGTCAGCTCACCGGTGTCCGAGAGACCCTCCGAAAACGCCATGCTGATCCCGGCGCCGATCGCGGTCGCGACGCCCGCGATGAACGCGTCGTTCGGGTTCTTCGTGTGGAGGGCTATGGCGAAGATTGGTGCCAGCGTCGAAAGCGACCCGTCGATCAGGCCGATCATCGCCGGCTGGACGCGCTGGAGGAGGAACTGGTGCTCCGTCATGGGTAGAGTATATCAATCAAGCCGCAAACAGACATATCATAAGGCACGCCTTACAAACGAGCTGAGGGCGGCCTGACCTGCGGCTGAGGCTAACGCTCGAGTACGACGGCACCGGCTTCCG
>JBIOZO010000257.1:0-12113 GCA_044871215.1 Gaiellaceae bacterium
CGCTCGCGGCTGCCGAGGAGGGCCTGGTCGATGACCAGATCCCGTCCCTGCAGCGCCTGGGCCGTCTCGGGCAGCTCGGCGACATGCCGACGTTCATCTCCGAGCTTGCGCGGGAGCTCGTCGACCCACAGCCGGAGCGGATGCGCCGCGGCAGCCCGCTCGCCGCCCAGGCGCGCGACCACGCCCGCCAGCGGGAGGCCTTTGGCTTTGCGCCGCGGGAGATCGTGACCGAGTTCCTGCTGTTACGGCGCGTCCTGTGGGCGTTCGTGGCCCGCCGCTCGGGCGAGCTCGAGCTTGGCGCCGACGAGATGCTCGCCGTCGAGCAACGCTTGAACGCGACGATCGACCGGCTGGTGACGGAGTGCGTGGTCGCGTACTTCGACCGCGCCACCTCGGAGCTCGCGCATCAGGCGCGGCACGACCAGCAGACCGGCCTCTTGCACCACCAGGCGTTCGTCCGCGAGCTGGAGCTCGAGCTGGAGCGCGCCGCGCGCTACGGGCACGGCGTCTCGCTCGTCTTCATCGACCTCGACCGCTTCAAGGAGATCAATGACACGCTCGGCCACCCTGCCGGCGACCGCGTCCTGCAGCGGCTCGGGAAGCTGCTACGCGAATCGCTCCGCGGCTCCGATCTCGCCGGCCGCATGGGCGGCGACGAATTCGCCGCGTACCTCGTCGAGGCCGACGAGGAGGCCGGCGCGCGGCTGGTCGCGCGGTTGAACGATCGCGTCGACGAGCTGGTCTCGGCCGACGAGCTGCCCGTGCGCTGCTCGTTCAGCGCCGGGATCGCGCACTTCCCGGACGAGGCCGCCGACGTCGACGCGCTCTTCCGCGTCGCCGATCAGCGCCTCTACGAGTCGAAGCGCGCCAACGCCGCCTGAAGGTCGCTCGGCAGCGGCGACTCGACCTCGACCCGCTCACCGCTCAATGGGTGCGGAAACGCGAGTCGCCAGGCGTGCAGGAACTGGCGCTTGAGCCCCTCCTCCGGGACCCCGTAGACCGGATCGCCGACGACGGGCAGCCCGATCGCCGCCAGGTGGACGCGGATCTGATGCGTGCGTCCGGTCTCGAGGCGAACATCGAGCAGCGCGTGCCGGTCGAGCAGCCGCTCGACCTCGAAGTGCGTGACCGCCTCGCGCGGCGTGTCGGTGTCGAGCGAATGGCGTGTCGGCTCGCGGCGATCGCGGCCGATCGGCGCCTCGATCCGCCCGGTCCACGAGCGCGGACGGCCGCGGACGAGTGCCTTGTAGCGACGCTCGAGCTCCCGTTGCCGCACGAGCTCCTGCAGCTTCTCGTAGGCCTCCCCGCTCCGTGCAACGACGAGCAGTCCCGAGGTGTCGCGATCGAGCCGGTGCACGATCCCCGGCCGCTCCTCGTCCTCGCCGCCGGCCGCCAGGCCGACGAGCCCGTGCACGAGCGTCCCGCTCGAGTGCCCGGGCGACGGGTGGACGACGACGCCCGCCGGCTTGTCGACCACCAGCACGTGCTCGTCCTCCCACGAGATCCGTAGCGGAACCTCCTCGCGCTCGAGCCCGGCCTGGGACTGCTCCGGCACCGTCAGCTGGATCTCCTCCCCGCCCTCGAGCCGGTGCGACTTCGCGCGCTTTGCGCCGTCCACGTGCGCCGCGCCTTCCTCCACTAGCCGCTCGGCCGCAGCGCGCGAGCCGATCTCCGGCAGCGAGGCGAGGAAGCGATCGAGCCGCTCGCCCGCGGCCTCGGCGGGGACGACGATCTTCAGCGTGACTCGCCGATCAGCAGCGCGACGAAGAGGATCGCGACGCCGACGACGATGAAGCTGTCCGCGAGGTTGAAGGCCGGCCAGTAGCGCAGGTCGAGGAAGTCCGTCACGTGCCCGAGGCGGATCCGGTCGATCAGGTTGGAGGTCGAGCCCCCGATCAGGAGGCCGAGCGCGACGGGCAGCACGGGATGGCGCGCACCCGAGCGGGCGAAGTAGACGAGCATCCAGCCGACCGCGAGCGCCGTCAGCGCGGTCACGGCGGGCGTCGCGCTCGAGAAGAGCCCGAAGGCGATGCCCGAGTTCTGCACGTGGTGGATCGCGAACGGCCCGATCACGTGCAGGGCCTCGTCGAAGCCGAGCTGGGTCGAGACGACGTACTTCGTGAGCTGGTCGGCCGCGATCGCGGCGATGACGACGGCCCCGAGCCCGATCCACTGTGGCGCCCGGGCGGCGAGCGACCGCTCTGCGACCGACACCGGGGTCAGCGCGTCCGTGCTCGAGCCGACGCGAACGTCGTAGGTTCGCGACGCGGGTTCACTCAAGCCCGCTCCTCCTTGCGCTTGCAGTCGATGCACTGCGTCGTCCACGGCACGGCCTCGAGGCGCTCGGCGCCGATCGGCTCGCCACAGTTCGCGCAGATCCCGTAGGTGCCGGCCTCGATCCGGTCGAGCGCCGCGTCGATCGCCTGAATCGCGCGCTCCTCGTTGCCCTCGAGCGTCGCGTCGAGCTCGCGGTCGTACGTCGAGGTGGCGTCGTCGGCCGGGTGGTTGTCGCTCTGGATCTCCTCGCGCTCGTCCTCGAGCAGGCCCGCGTTCTCCTGCTGCAGGTACTCGAGCGCGCCCTGCGCCCGCTTGCGTTCCTCGAGCAGCCGCTCGCGGAAATGGTCGAGGTCGAGGGCCGAGCTCACTCCGGCCCAGTATAGGTTCGGGGCTCCGGCAGGCCTTGGCGGAACGGTGCACGCTCGCGGGACGCGATGGTTGTTCCGGAGCAAGGACGGAGGGAGTGCTCGTAGCCGGAGGCTACGGGCGCGACTGAGGACGCCCCCTCGGGACGTCCAGCGCGGCCCGAGGGCCTCGTCACTGATTCGTCAAGGCCCCCTCGTAAGGCTCAGGCGGCCTGCACGTCGCCGGCCTGCGCGTCGTCCACCGCGTCGAGCGCCGCCTCCAGCAGGGCGCGCACCTTCCGTGCTTCGGCCAGCAGGCGCTCGCGCTCGGCGGCAGCCGCGCGTGTGACGGCACGGGCCTCGGCATGCGCCTCGTTGACCACCAGCTCGGCCTCGCGCTTCGCCTGGTCCTTCAGCTCGTGCGCCGACTTCTCCGCGGAAACGAGGGTCGTCCGCAGCAGCGACTCGAGGTCGCGGTGCCGCGAGAGCTCGCTCTCGAGCTGCTCGATGCGGTCGGCGAAGTCGGCGCGCTGTCGCCATACCTCCTCGAACGAGTCTGCGATCTCGACGATCAGCTCGTCGACCGGGCCTCGGCGGTAGCCGAGCAGGCCTCGTTTGAGGCGTATGTGGTGGAGCTCCACCGGTGTGATGGTCATGACGTCCTCCTCAGGCGTAGTGGTCGAAGAGCGCGTCGATCACGCGCATCAGCGCGATCAACGCGAGCATGGCCACCACCGGCGAGAGGTCGAGCGGGCCCAGCGGCGGCAGGATCCGCCGGAAGAGCCGCAGGTAGGGCTCGCAGACGTCCCGCAGGAAGTCCGTCACGCGCCGCACCCAGACCGTGTACGGCAGCCGCACCCAGGAGGTCAGCACGTACACGAAGAGCAGCAGGATGTAGACCCACAGAAACGTGTCGATCAGCGTGTTCGCCGTCGACGCGGCGTCTGCGAGCAGCGCAAGCGTGGCCATCAGACCTGAGTTCGGGTTGCCACGCGCGATTCCTGGCCGCTAGGCCTGGTTGAAGAAGCCACGTTCCAGCAGGCGGGCTCGTTCCTCGGCGGAGACCTGCACGTTTCGCGGCGTCAGCAGAAAGACCTTGTCGGCGACGCGCTGCATTCCGCCGTCGAGCGCGTAGGTGAGGCCGCTGGTGAAGTCGATCAGACGTTTCGAGAGCTCCTGATCGGCGCCCTGCAGGTTGAGGATCACGGGGATCCCGTCCTTGAACTTGTCCGCGATCTGCTGCGCGTCGTTGAAGCTGCGCGGCACGACCAGGTGCACCTGCACCGAGGGGATCGCGCCGATTGGCCCGGCGCTCTGGGCGACGGGCTGCGCGGGACGGCGGCTGTTCCGCGGGCGGAGCACCGCGGTCGCGGGAGCCGCCTCCTCAGGATCGGGGTCGGTCCAGTCGTCGAAGTCGCGCTGCCGGCCCCTGGGCGTCAGCCGGCGGACGTTCGGGCGCTCGCTGTAGGTGCGCTCGAGGTCCTCCTCGGTGAGGTAGCCGTCCTCGTCCCAGTCGTCCTCCTCCTCGGCGATCCCGAAGTAGACGAGCGTCCGGTTCCAAACGTCTGCAAATCCCATGGAAATTGGATGTTAGTCGTTGCCTCGGCGTGAGGAAAAGCCGTCGTTGCCCAACCTTGTGTGTTGAACGGCCGCCCCGGCAAAGTTGGCACGGCCTCCTTGTCGGCATCGCAAGCGACGCCTCAGCCCTGGTAGAGCACGGATCCCAACCGCACCATCGTGGCACCCTCGTCGGCGGCCACGCGGTAGTCCTGGCTCGTTCCCATCGAGAGCTCGCGCAGCCCGTTGCGCTCCGCCAGCTCGCGCAAGCGGCGGAAGTACGGGCGGGACTCCTCCGGGTCTTCTGCGGCAGGCGGCATCGTCATCAGGCCGACGACGTTCGCGTAGAGGCTCAGGAAGTCCTCCAGCCCGCTCTGGGGTAGTCCGGACTTCGACTCCTCGCCCGAGAGGTTGACCTCGACGAGCGCGGGGATGCTCAGCCGCCTCGCCGCCGACTCGCTCGCGAGCGAGTGGCACAGTTCGCAAAGCTCGTTGACCGTCGTCGCCTTGCGGCTCTGCAGGTGGCCGATGAAGTGCCAGCGGAAGCGCTCGCCGTGGAGGGCGTGCTTCGCGGCGAGGTCCTGCGCCCGGTTCTCGCCCACCACCTCGACGCCAGCCTCGGCAAGCGCGCCCATGTCCTCGGCCGCGACGTACTTGGTCGCCGCGACGATGGTCACTGCGGGCCCGAGCTCGCCTCCGATGCGCTCGAAGTTGGCGCGAACCGTCTCAGCCGATAAGGCCAAGCACGCCCTGCCTGCCGGTGATCCCGTCGTCGCGCCGGTGCGAGAAGAAGCGCTCCGGGGCGCACGCCGTGCAGAGGTCGACGCGGTCGACGCGCACGCAGCCGGCCGCGCGGAGCGCCCGCTCGGCCGCGCTCCAAAGGTCGAGCTTGCCGTCCCGCACCAGCCCGAGCCCGAACGCCCGCCGAAACGGCGCCGCGACCTCCTCCCCCACGTCGTAGCAGCACGGGCCGATCCCTGGCCCCACGATCGCGGAGACGAGCCCGCCGCCGAGCGCCGCGACGCCGGACGAGGCGATCCCGCCGAGCAGGCCGCGCCAACCGGCGTGCAGGACGGCCAGCGCAGGCTTGTCACCGTTCGCGCGGGCGAGGGCAACCGGCAGGCAATCGGCCGCCAGCGCCAGCAGCGGCAGGCCTCGCTCGTCGGTCCAGAGCCCGTCACCCCGTTCGCCTCGCGAGCCGGCCTTCGCCTGCAGCACGTCGGTCGAGTGGTGCTGGTAGTTCATGGTCAGCGCATCCGGGTCGGCGCCGATCTCCGCGCAGAGACGGCGCCGGTTCTCGTCGACGCGCTCCGGTTCGTCGGCTGTAGCTCGCCCGAGGTTGAGGGAGGCGAACGGGCCCTCGCTGACGCCGCCTTCGCGCGTCGAGAAGACCACCTCGTACGGGCCGGGCGCATGCTCCCAGCGGATCACTGCGCGATCAGCTCCCGCGCCGCGGCCAGCTCGGAGTCCCGGCCGTCGAGCTCGCCGTTCAGCTTCCGCCGCCGAAGCTCGGCGAGCACCTCCCCCACGCGTGGCGACTCGGCGAGCCCGAGCTCGGCCAGATCGGTGCCGTCGACCTCGAGGCGCACGTCGCGCAGCCGCTCGAAGTACTCCCGCAGCCCCGACGAGTCTTCCAGCGCCAGGGCGAAGAGCGGCGCGTCGGGCGGATACGGCTCGGCGAGCGCGACCACCTGGGCGGGATCGAGCGGCTCGCGGAGCTGCGCGGCGAGCTTCGGGCCGACCGTGACGGCGGACGCGACCGCCTGCGCGTCCTGGCGACGCAGCTTCAGTGCATCGAGCCACGGCCGCGGGGCCGCGACGTTCCGCACGACTGCGGCGAGGCCGAGTCGCCACGATGGGATGCCGAGCCCGTAGCGGTCGCGCAGCTCGACGAGGCGGCGGAACAAGTCCCGAGCGATGTCGTCGGCGGCAAGCGCGGGCAGGATCGCGCGGTCGGCCCCGAGCTCGTCGAGCCGCGCGAGCGAGCGTTCGGCCTCCGGCTCCCCGAGCAGCAGCACCAGCTCGTCGCGGAGCCGCGCCGGCGAGAGCCGCGCCACGAGCCCGGCGTCGATCGCCTCACGGGCCAGCTCCCCTGTGTGCTCCTCGAGTTCGAAGCCGTACCGGCTCGCGTAGCGAATCGCGCGGAAGATCCGGGTCGGGTCGTCCACGAACGACCCGTCGTGGAGGACGCGGATCGTCTTCGACTCCAGGTCGCGCCGGCCGTGGAACGGGTCGACGAGGCGCCCCGCGTGTTGGCCCGTGAGAGCGACGGCCATCGCGTTGATCGAGAAGTCGCGGCGGAACAGGTCGTCCTGGATCGTGGAGGGCTCGACGATCGGCAACGCTGCCGGCTCGTCGTAACGCTCGCGGCGCGCGGTGACCACATCGACTCGCTCGTCGTCGCCGTACTCCACCGCCGCCGTGCCGAACGCGTCATGGGGACGAACGCGACCGCCGAGCTGGTGAGCAAGGTCCCGGGCCAGCGCCTGCCCGTCACCCTCGACCGCGAGGTCGACGTCGAAGCCAGGCTCCCCGAGCAGGATGTCCCTCACGCTGCCGCCGACGAGGTAGACGGCCCGACCGCCAGCGATTGCCTCGACGGCGTCGAGCAGCGGGCCCAGACGGCCGTCGCGCGCGAGAACGAAGGGGCTGTCGTGCATCTGCGCATTCTGCCGCCGCGCTGAGCAAAAGGCCGCCCACTTTCGCGACCGTCCTGCCACAGACACGCGCGAATTTCCGGCATACGATCGCCTTGGGGAGGAGGCCGGGCGAACCGTACTCAGACCGCGTTCGATCCTCAGCCGGTTAGCGCGATCGCTTCGATCTCCACCTTCGCCCCGGAGGGAAGCGCCGAGACCTCGATCGTCGCGCGTGCCGGCGGCGTGTCGCCGACGTGCCTCGCGTAGACCTCGTTCATCCCCGCGAAGTCGCCGAGATCGGTCAGGTACACCGTCGTCTTCACCAGCCGGTCGAGCCCGCTGCCGGCCGCCTCGAGAATCGCGCGCAGGTTCGCGAACACCTGCTCGGTCTGCTCGGCGATTCCCTCCCCCACGATTTCCGCGTGGTCGGGCCGCAGCGCGAGCTGGCCCGACACGAACACGAGCCCGTTCGCGCGGATCGCCTGCGAATACGGGGCGCCCTGAAACGGGGCGGGCGCAGCCTCGGTGCGCACGGCTTGCTTGTCCATCAGTCCTCCCTCCGCCGCCTGCGGCAGCTTTGCGCGAGGGCAACCCCCAGCGCCTTGAAGATCGCCTCCAGCACGTGCTCCGCGTTGCTGCCCTCGATCAACCGCACGTGCAGAGTGAGCCCCGCGCCCTCGGCCAGCTCGTTCAGGAACGTCGAGACGAGATCGCGGGCGAGGCCGGCGACGCGCGCGTCGCTGAGGTCGACGTTCGAGACCACCAAGGGCCGGCCCGACGCCTCGACCACGACGTGCGCGAGGGCCTCGTCGGCGGGCACGACCGCCGAGCCGTGCCGGCGGCAGCCCTCCTGCGCGAACGCGCTCGCCAGGGCCTGCCCCAGCGCGCGGCCGGCCGCCACCACCTCGGCCTCGGCAGCTCCGGGTGCGACCTCGAGGGTCAGGTCGAAGGAGGCGTACTCCGCCAGCAGCGCAAGCAGATGGTCGAGCACCGGCAGTCCGGTGGCGACGTTCGCCTGGCCGGAGCCGGAGGCGTCCACGCGTGCGTGCAAGCGCCCGGCCTCGTCCGCCTGGCCCACCCGCCCGGCCACTAGGCCTCGATGCGCTCGATCCGCGCGCCGAGCGAGCGGAGGCGCTCGTCGATGCGCTCGTAGCCGCGGTCGATCTCGCCGATGTTTCCGATCGTGGACGTGCCCTCGGCGCACAACGCGGCGAGCAACATCGCCATCCCCGCGCGAATGTCGGGGCTCGACATCTGCTGGCCGTAGAGCTTCGCCGGGCCGGTTACGACTGCCCGGTGCGGGTCGCAAAGGATGATCCGCGCGCCCATCGAGACCAGCTTGTCGACGAAGAACAGCCGGCTCTCGAACATCTTCTCGAAGATCAGAATCGTCCCCCGCGCCTGCGTCGCGACGATCACGGCGATCGAGGTCAGGTCGGCCGGGAACGCCGGCCACGGGCCGTCCTCGATCTTTGGGATCTGGCCACCGACGTCGTCCTGGATCACCATCTCCTGATCGGGCGGCACTCGCAGGCTCGTGCCCTCGATCTCGACGTGCACGCCCAGGCGCTCGAAGATCGGCATGATCGCGGCGAGGTCACGCGGCTCCACGCCGTCGATCGTGATGTCGCCGCCGGTGACGGCCGCCAGGCCGACGAAGCTGCCGACCTCGATGTGCTCCGGGCAGATGCGCCACTCGCCGCCGGAGAGGGATTCGACCCCGTGGATGCGCAGCACGTTCGACTCGATCCCCTCGATCTGCGCGCCCAGCGAGACAAGAAACCGGCACAAGTCCTGGATGTGCGGCTCGCAGGCGGCGTTGCCGATGACCGTCTCGCCCGGCGTCAGCGCCGCGGCCATGACCGTGTTCTCGGTCGCCATCACGCTGGCTTCGTCGAGGAAGATGTGCTTGCCGCGCAGGCCGCCGGTGCGCAGCTCGAAGCGCTCGCCGATGTCGATCTCCGCGCCGAGCTCGGCGAACGCATGGATGTGCGGGTCGAGCCGGCGTCGCCCGATCACGTCGCCGCCGGGCGGCGGGACGCTTGCCCGGCCGAGACGCGCGAGCAGCGGGCCCGCGAGCAGGAACGACGCGCGGATCTGGCTCGAGAGCCCGCCGTCCAGCTCGTGCGACGAGACGTCGCCGGCGTGGACGCGCAGCTCGTTCTCGCCGATCCAGTCGATGTCCGCGCCGAGCGCGGAGATCAGCGCGATCATCGTCTCGACGTCCCGGATCCGCGGCACGTTGCTCAGCACGACCGGCTCGCTCGTGAGCAGGCAGGCGGCGAGCACGGGCAGCGCCCCGTTCTTGTTCCCTGCGGCGCGGACACGGCCGCTCAAGGGGTGCCCGCCCTCGATCACGAAGGACTCGGCGAGCGCGTCTTTGACGGCAGTCTGGGCCATGCCGAGGGACTATCGTAGGGGCCGTGGTTGAGTACCGCCAATCGGCTCGACCGGTCGGTGCAGACGGATGCCCGGCCAGGCCGCGCATCCTGGTGCTAGGCATCGCAAGCGACGCCTAGGAACGCTGTGGACCCGACCCGCGAGCAGGCCTGGGAGACGCTGAACCGCTACACGAAAAGCGAGGCCCTGCTCCGGCACGCCCTCGCCGTCGAGGCCTCGGTCGGGGCCTACGCGCAGCGCTTCGGGGAGGACGAGGAGCTCTGGCGGGCGACCGCGCTGCTGCACGACTTCGACTACGAGATCCACCCCACGCTCGACAAGCACCCGCAGGACGGCGCGCCGATCCTGCGCGAGGAGGGCTGGCCGGAGGAGGTGATCGAGGCGGTGCTCTCGCACGGCTCCCACCTCGGACTCGCGCGCGACACGCCCCTGAAGAAGACGCTCTTTGCCTGCGACGAGCTCGCCGGATTCATCCACGCGTGCGGGCTCGTCCGGCCGGACGGGATCGCGACGCTCGAGCCGAAGTCGGTCAAGAAGAAGCTGAAGCAGCCCTCGTTCGCGGCCGGGGTCAATCGGGAAGACGTCTACGAGGGCGCCGAGCTGCTCGAGGTCGAGCTCGACGACCACATCCGCTTCGTCACCGAGGCGATGCGGCCGATCGCGGGCGAGCTAGGCCTGCGGCAGAGCAGCGACTAGGCGTTCCAGGTCCTCGTCGCTCGTCCACCAGCCGCACGAGACGCGGATCCACGGCTCGCCCGGCACGCTACGCACGACCACGCCCGCGTCGTAGAGCTGCGGCACGAGCTCAGCCGGATCGCCGTCGACACGGAACGCCACGAGCGTCCCCTGGCCAGGTGCGGTGACGACCCGCTCGCCGAGCAGCGTCCGGCAGCGCTCGGCCATCTCGAGCGCACGCTCGAACGCGCCCTCCGGCGCGGCGTCGAGGGCGGCGGCGAGGCCGGCGAGCGACGGCACGGCCGTCCAGTTCGAGTCGTAACGCGCCGCTCCCTCGCGCGGCGTGAACTCGCCCGTCGGCTCGTACGCCTGTTGCGAGAGGTAGCTCGGGGCCGCCACGCGGAGCTGCTCGGGGTCGCGGACGACCAGGCCGCCGGTCGCATCCGGCCCGCAGAGCCACTTCTGGCACGAGAAGGCGAAGAAGTCGAAGGCGGTGGCGTCGAGCTCGATTGCACCCGCCGACTGCGCGCCGTCGACCAGCACCGGGATGCCAGTCGCCTCGCGCAGCTCTTCGGCCGGGAAACGGTTGCCGCTCATCCAGCAGACGTGTGAGAGCGCGAAGAGCTTCGTGCTGGGCGTGGCCTCGCGGATGAGCACCTCGAGTGACTCCTCGGGCGGCAGCTCGCGAACCGAGGCAACCCGCACCTGGGCCGGCGAGGACGCGAGCGCCCCGAGGAGGCCGAAGTGCTCGCCGTCGGTGGTGACCACCTCGTCGTCCGGGCCCAGGCCGAGCCCGGCGAGCACGATGTTGCAGCCGTTCGTGGTCGAGGTCGCGAGGGACGTCAGCTCCGCCGGCGCGCTCACCGCGGCGGCCAGCTTCGCCCTCACCTCCTCCCGCAGCTCGAGCGCCCGCTCGAAGTACGCCGGGCCGCCGCGGCCGCGCTCGAGGTCGAGCCGCTCCTGCTCCGCCATCGCCTCCGCCGTCGCGCGCGCGATCGGCCCGTTCGTGCCTGCGTTCAGATATGCATAGCGCTGGAAGACCGGAAACTGCGCGCGCGCCTCGTCCCACGTCATTCGATCGTCACCTCCACCGGGGCATGGTCGGACAGCAGCCTGCCGCCTACGACCCTGCGTTCGTCGGGCCAACGGTGCGCCGGTCCGGAGCGAGCGCCCCGGACGAGCACCTGGTCGATCCAAGAGATCGGCTTCGTGAAGCCGTGCTCGATCAGCTTGGGCAGCGTCTTCGAGCGCTCCCGAATCATGTTGAAGTCACCCGCAAGCACGAGGGCGTCGCCCGGCTCGGCCACGGTCTCGGCGAACGTGGCCGCGCGCAGGAGCTCCGAGTCGGCGACCAGCCAGCCCGGCAGCCCGGTCGCGTGCAGGTTCGCAATCGTCAGCGGCTCGGTGCGAACGAGCTGGCAGACGCGTCGCTCCTTCGACCACTTGGCGCGCATGCGCCGGCTGAGGTGGAGCTCCCGCGAGATCCGGCGGCGAAAGGCCAGTGGGTTGAGCACGATCGACTCCTGACCGAGTGCGCGCAGCTCGGGTTGCAGCAGGATCGCGTTGGCCTGGCCGGTGAGCGCGGAGCGGAACAGGCCCTGGTTGATCGCGGTCGTCAGCCGACCGAGGGCGACACTGCGCAGCAGTGGGCGGGCGGCGACCGCGCCGAAGACCTGCATCCCGCTCCAATCGGCGAGCCGCTTCAGCGACCACACCGGCAGCTCCTGCAAGCAGAGCACGTCGGGCCCGTCCTCGGTGGCGAGGCGGATCATCTGCTCGAGGTAGCCGTGTCGCGTGGGCGGGCTCGCGTTGCCGTGAAAGACGTTCCAGGTGCGGACGAGCAGGCTCACGGGGCGGGCTAGTGTAGAGACGTGCTGCGCCGTGGCCGCTTCGCCGAGGTGATCGGGCGGCAGCTCGACCTCTTCGTCCGCGACAACCTGCAGCTGCTGGAGGCGTGCGACGCGGCAGAGCGCGCGTACGACGAGGCCGGGCGCGGCGAGGGCGAGGAGCGCTTCGGCGACTACCAGGAACTCGTCGAGGACGGCACCGAAATCCTTGCGGATCTGCGCGACAACTTCGCCTCGACGCTCGACGAGGAGGCGGCCGAAGAGTACGAGGCGGCCTTCAACCGCGCGGTCGTGAAGCGCCCGCCACCAGTAGCACCACGATCGTCACCACGGGGCCCTCCAGAAAACGATGAGCATCGACAGCTCGAGTGTTG
>JBIOZO010000258.1:0-3076 GCA_044871215.1 Gaiellaceae bacterium
GCCTCGGGAGCCCCGTCGAGCTCGATCACGACCTGCATGGTCGTCCCGCCACTCGGGCGCTCCCGCAGGCGGCGTACTTGCCACCAGTCGCGGCTCCGGGTGAACATGCCCGGGGTCGCCGCCTGCACGCGGTCGTAGATTCCCGGCAGCACGTCCAGCACCTCGTCCTCCTCGAGCAGCCGTGCCTCGCCGAGCGGCTCGTGCTGCCACGGCCGCGCGTGCTCCTTCGGCAGCTCGATGTCGCCCGCCAGCGAGGCGAGGCCGTAGCCGAAGCGCGAGTAGATGCCGCCCTCGGCCGCGAACAGGAGCGCCAGCGGCTCGCCGCGCGCGTGCGCGTCCTCGAGCTGGCGCTTCATCAGCGCTGTCAGCGCGCCGCGGCGGCGATGCGTCGGCAGCACGCCGACCGCCATCACGCCCGCCGTCGCCACCTGCGCGCCGCCGGGAACCGTGGTGTCGAAGAGGTAGGCGCCCGCGCCGCCCACGATCTTGCCGCCGTCGACGGCCGCGAGCACGCGCTCGGCGGGCAGGATTTTCCCGAGCCGCTCGACCTCCTCTTCGTCCGGCCGCCGCCCGAAGTAGTGCCAGATCCCCGCGAGCGCCTGGCTCACCTCGCCGGGCTCGACCGTGCGAACCTCGACCGTCACTACGAGATGCGTTCCAAAGGCGCGTAGTCGAGCATCAGCCGCCGCTCGCTCCCGTCTGCGGCGAACCGCACGGTGACGAGGCCGCCGCGCTCGATCGCGGTGACGACCCCCTCCCCCAGCGTCTCGTGCCGCACGGAATCGCCGGTCGAGAGCGAGGGCACGTCGTCACGAGGCGTGACGCCCGTCGGCGAGCCGTACCCCGACCACGACGCGGGCTTCAGCCGGCTTCGCTCGACGTGGGTGTCGGGCAGCTCGTCGAGGAAACGCGAGGCAAGGTTGTACGAGCGGCTGCCCCAGAGCGAACGGGCGCTCGCGTGCGTGAGCACGAGCCGCTCCTGCGCCCGCGTCATCCCGACGTAGGCAAGCCGCCGCTCCTCCTCGAGGCCCTGCTCCTCGATCGAGCGCGCGTGCGGGAAGATCCCCTCCTCCATCCCGATCATGAAGACCGCCCGGAACTCGAGGCCCTTCGCGTTGTGCAGCGTCATGAGCGTGACGAGGCTCTGCTCGCCGCGGAGTGCATCCTGGTCGGAGTAGAGCGAGATCTCCTGCAAAAAGCCGGAAAGCGACGGCTCGTCAGCCGTGTGCTGGTACTCCTGCGCGACGCCGACGAGCTCCTGCAGGTTCTCGATCCGGCCCTGCGCCTCGATCGTCCGCTCCGCGCGCAGCGCCTCGAGGTAGCCGCTGCGCTCGAGCACCCGCTCGATCACCTCGGGCACCTCCATGTCGAGCGCACCGGCCATCAGCGACTGCAGGATCCCGTGGAACTGCTGCACCGCGCGTCGCGGCGCCGCCGAGATGCCGGCCTCATCCGCCTGGTCGAGCGCCTCCCAGAGCGAGATCCCGTACGCGTCGGCGTGAGCCTGCAGCCGTGCCAGCGACGCGTCGCCGATGCCGCGCCGCGGCCTGTTCGCGATCCGCTGCAGCGAGACGGCGTCGTACGGGTTGTCGATCGCCTGCAGGTAGGCGATCACGTCCTTCACCTCGGCGCGCTCGTAGAAGCGCGGGCCGCCGATCACCTGGTAGGCGACGCCCTGGCGGACGAGCACGTCCTCGAGTACTCGCGACTGCGCGTTCGTCCGGTAGAAGACCGCGATCTCGCTGCCGCCGAAGCCCTCCTCGACAAGCCCGGCGATCTCGGCGGCCACGAAACGCGCCTCGGCGTGCTCGTCCTCGACCTCGAGCACGCGCACCGGTTCCCCCTCGCCGAGCTCCGACCAGAGGTTCTTCGGCTTGCGCTCGCGGTTGTGCTCGATGACGTGGTTGGCGGCCTGGAGGATCGTGTTCGTCGAGCGGTAGTTCTGCTCGAGCGCGATCGTCCTCGTCTCGCCGAAGTCACGCTCGAACTCGAGGATGTTGCGGATGTCGGCGCCGCGGAAGGCGTAGATCGACTGGTCCGGGTCACCGACCGCACAGACGTTCCGGTGCTTCTCCGCGAGCAGCTGCAGCAGCCGGTACTGCGCGTGGTTCGTGTCCTGGTACTCGTCCACGAGCACGTAGCGAAAGGCCTTCTGCCAGCGCTCGCGCGCCTCGGGAAAACGCTCGAGCACCTGGACGGTGAGCATCAGCAGGTCGTCGAAGTCGACGGCGTTCGAGGCGAACATCCGCCGCTGGTAGAGGTCGTAGACCTCGGCCACGGTCTGGTCGTAGAACGAGGCGACCCGCTCCGCGTACTCGGCGGGCGTGACGAGCTGGTTCTTGGCCGCCGAGATCTGCGAGTGAATGCCGCGTGGGACGAAGCGCTTCGGGTCGCGCTCCAGCTCCTCGAGCACCTGCTTCGTCAGACGTACCTGGTCGGCGGAGTCGTAGATGGTGAAGTTCGAGCGGTAGCCGAGCCGCTGGGCCTCGCGGCGCAGGATGCGGCCGCAGGCGGCGTGGAACGTGAGGATCCAGATCGTCCTCGCGACCGGGCCGAGCAGGCTCTCGAGCCGCTCGCGCATCTCCCCCGCGGCCTTGTTCGTGAACGTGATCGCGAGGATCTCGTTGGGCTGCACCCCGCAGGCGTTGATCAGGTGCGCAACGCGGTAGGTGAGAACGCGAGTCTTCCCCGACCCCGCGCCGGCGATCACGAGCAGCGGGCCCTCGGTCGTGAGCACGGCCTCGCGCTGCGCCGGGTTGAGGTCGGCCAGGTACTGCTCGGGCGACGCGACTGCCATCTGCGCGATGCTAGCGGGGGTGAAGGTCTTCGCTACCCGCCGCTATCCGGGACCCGCCTTCGACGAGCTCGGCGACGTCGAGGTGGCCCCGCTCGAGGCCGCGGGCGGGGATGTCGAGGGCCTCATCCTGGCCAATGAGCCCGTTCCGCTCGAGCGCTTGCCGCGACTACGCGTGGTCGCGAACTTCGGCGTCGGCTACGACCGGATCGATGTCGCCGCCTGCGCAGCCCGAGGCGTGGCCGTCACGAACACACCGGGCGTACTCGACGCGGCTACCGC
>JBIOZO010000259.1:0-3173 GCA_044871215.1 Gaiellaceae bacterium
GATCGCGGCGATCGCGTCGACCATCAGGCCCCAGCGCTCGAGGAACAGCGTGTCGAGCACCTCGTCCTTGGACTGGAAGTAGTGGTAGACGAGGCCGTAGGCCACGCCCGCCTCGTCGGCGATGTCCGACACCCGGCACGTGTGGAATCCCTGGCGCGCGAACACGCGCACGGCGGCGTCGAGGATCATCCGCCGCTTGTCGACGGCCGGCCGCGTCGTCGCCACTACGCGTGCACCTCCGAAGGCCAGCGGTAGGCCTCCGGGCGGCGGTTGGCCAGCGACGGGACGCTGCGGCGGATCTCCGCCTGGCGGTCGAGGTCCAGGTCGGCGGTGATGAACGTCTCCGCGTCGGGGGCCTGCGCGAGCACGATCCCCCACGGGTCGACGATCAGCGAGCGCCCGTACGCGGGCTTGCCGGGCAGCGTCTCGCCGGCCTGCGCCGGAGCGGCGACGAAGTACTGGTTCTCGATTGCGCGCGCCCGCAGGAGCACGTGCCAGTGGTCCTTGCCGGTCGGCGTGGTGAAGTGCGCCGGGACGGTCACGAGCTCGGCGCCCTCGAGCGCGAGGATTCGGTAGAGCTCGGGGAAGCGGACGTCGTAGCAGACCGTCAGCCCGACCGGCCAACCCTCGCCCTGCACGACGACCGGCTCGGCGCCCGGCTCCTCGGCCTCCGACTCGCGGTAGACGACCCCACCGACCTCGACGTCGAAGAGGTGGATCTTGCGGTACAGCCCGAGCAGGTCGCCTTCGGGGCCAAATGCGAGCGAGGTGTTCGAAAGCTTCTCGCGGCCCTCGCGCTTCTCCGAGATGGAGCCACCGACGAGCGTGATCCCGTGCCGCCGCGCCCAATCGCCCATCGCGCCCACGGACTCGCCGCCGTCGAGCGGCTCCGCGGCGGCGTGCAGCTCCTCCGGCGTCCCGATCGCGTTCCACTTCTCGGGCAGCGCGACCAGGTCGGCGCCGGTGGCAGCGGCCCGGGCCACGAGCCGCTCGGCGGCCTCGAGATTCGCCGCCTTGTCCGGGCCGCTCGTCATCTGCACGCAGGCCACGCGGAGAAGGTCGGTCACGCGCTGAGGATAGCTTTCGAGCGTGGAGGCAACCGCCCCCGTTCCGTCGCGCGCACGCGTGTTGCAGGCGTTCAAGAGCCGCAACTTCCGCCTGCTCTGGACCGGCCAGGCGATCTCGCTGCTCGGGGACGCCGCCTTCGTGGTGGCCCTCGGCTGGCGCACGTTCGACCTGACGGGCTCGGCCCGCTCGCTGGGGCTCGTGCTGACCTTTCAAGGAGTCGGCGTCCTGACGACCGTGCTGGTCGGCGGCGCGCTCGCCGACCGCTACGACCGCCGCACGCTGATGCTCGTCTCCGACGCCGCGCGCTTCGTCGTGATCGCCGCGCTGGCGGTGATGGACGCAGGTGGCCACCTGACGATCCACTCGCTCGCCGCGATCGCGCTCGTCGAGGGTCTCGCGACCGGGTTCTTCACGCCTGCGCTCGGCGGCCTGATCCCGCTCGTGGTCGAGGACGCGCGCCTCGGCTCGGCGAATGCGCTGATCGGGATCGCGCGCCAGAGCAGCTTCCTGATCGGGCCTTCCGTCGCCTCGCTGCTCTACGGCCTCGCGGGCGCGACGGTCGTCTTCGGATTCAACGCCTGCACGTACCTCGTCTCCTTTGCATTCGTCTTCGCGACCCGGCCGCGGCCGCAAGAGCGCGCGTCTGACGACGGCACGCTGCGCGCGATCCGCGAAGGGTTCCGCTACATCGCCGGCGTGCCGTGGCTCTGGATCACGATCGCGCTGTTCGCATTCGTGTTGATGCTGCAGTGGGCGTCGATCCAGGTGCTGACACCGAAGCTCGTGCGCGAGCACTTCGATCTCGGCGTCGGCGCGTACGGGCTGATCTTCTCGCTGATCGGCGGCGGGATGATCATCGGCTCCTTCCTGGTGGGCCAGCTCGACCTTCGCCGGCGGCGCGGCGTGATCTCGTACCTCATCTGGATCACGAACAGCGCGCTCGTGATCGTGTTCGCGCTCTCGCCGTGGTACCCGCTAGCCGCGTCGGCTGCCTTCCTGCGCGGGATCTGCATCGGCTTCGGGGTGACGATCTGGGAGACGATGCTGATGGAGCTCGTCCCACGGCACATGCTCTCGCGCGTGGTCAGCCTCGACTGGTTCGGCTCGCTCGGGCTCACGCCATTCGGTCTGCTGCTCGTCGGCGCGATCTCGGACCTGGCGGCGCCCGGAACGATCATCGCGCTGGCCGCCGCAATCTCGATCTGCATCATCGCGCTGGGGCTGACCTCCAGGCAGATCAGGACGATCGACTGATGCCCGTCTACTGGAAGCCGAAGTACGGCACGCGCTCCTCGCGCCATCGTGCCTGGTCGAATCAGCAGGCTCGGCGCGAAGCGGCGTTGCACCGCAAAGCGACGCCGGGCCTCCGGGAGCGTCTGCGGAGCCTCTTCCGCCGGTAGATGCACCGCCTGACCAAAGCGCAGGCCCGTCGGATCGCCGTGCGGGCGCAGCTCCTCGACGCGCCGCGGCCGACCGACCTCGTCGAGGTCGTCCGGAAGCTGACCCTGCTGCAGATCGACCCGACCGCCGCGATCGCGCCGAGCGCCGACCTCGTGCTGTGGAGCAGGCTGGGAGCGTCGTACCGGCCCGAAGAGCTGAAGCGGGCGCTGGAGGAGGAGCGGTCGCTGTTCGAGCTCGACGCGCTGATCCGGCCGATGGAGGACCTCGGCCTCTACCTCGCAGGCGCCGAGGAGCGGCCGCCCTACGAGCGAACGCGCGAATGGCTGCGCGCGAACGACGGCTTGCGGCGGGACATCGTCACGCGGCTCCGCAAGTCCGGCCCACTCAACTCGCGCGAGCTGCCGGACACGGCGGCGGTGCCCTGGGCCTCGACCGGCTGGACGAACAACCGCAACGTCACCGTGATGCTCGAGATCCTGATGAACCGGGGCGAGGTCGCGGTCGCCGGCCGCGTGCGGCGTGAGCGTCTCTGGGACGTACCCGAGCGCGTCTATCCCGCCGTGGACGTTCCGCACGCCGACGAGGCCGAGCGGCGCAAGGACGAGCGGCGGCTGGCCTCGCTCGGCATCGCCCGCGCCCACGCGAGGGCGATGCCGATGGAGCCGATCCACGTCGGCGAGGCGGGCGAGCCCGCAGTGGTCGAG
>JBIOZO010000260.1:0-10373 GCA_044871215.1 Gaiellaceae bacterium
GCGCGACCGCGCTCCTCGGGCGGGAAGATGTTCGTGATGATCGAGAGCGTCGTCGGCATGACGAGCGCCGCGCCGACGCCGATCACAGCCCGAAGCCCGATCAACGTCCCCGGTTCGTCGACGAAGATCGCCACCGCCGAAGCGCCTCCGAAGACGACGAGGCCAATAAGCAGGATCTCCTTGCGGCCGAAGCGGTCGCCCAGCGCTCCTGCCGGCAGCAGCAGGCCGGCGAAGACGAGCGCGTAGGCATCGACGATCCACTGCAGCTCGCTCTGGGTCGCCCCCGTCCCGCGCGCGAGGTCTGGCAGGGCGACGTTGAGCGAGGCGACGGCGGCGACGACCATCATCAGCGCCAGGCACATCACGCCCAGCACGGCGCGGCGATGCGCGGGCGTCAGTTCCGCTCGTGTGCTCGCCCGGGCCATCGACCTAGGCCGTCGGGCCGAGCGCGGGCGACGACTCGACGGGCTCTTGCCCAGCCGGCTCGCCATGCTCGAGCCGCGGCAACCACTCGAGCCAGCTCGGCAGGTACCAGTTCCAGTCGCCGAGCAGCTTCATCATCGCCGGCAGGAGCACGGCCCGGACGATCGTCGCGTCCACGAGCACCGCGACGGCCAGGCCGACGCCGAACTCCTTCAGGAACATGAACTGAAGCGTCGCGAAGATCGAGAAGACTCCGAACATCACGAGCGCGGCGCTGGTCACGACGCCCGCGGTCGACTTGATCCCGTGCGTCACCGCCTCTTCGGTCGACATGCCGTGGTCGTAGCCCTCGCGCACCCTGCTCAGGATGAACACGTGGTAGTCCATCGAGAGCCCGAACAGGATCACGAAGAGGAAGATCGGGAGGAAGCCGATGATGCCTCCGGGGGCGACGTCGAAGCCGAGCAGCCCCTTGGCCCAGCCGTCCTGGAACACCAGGACGAGCACTCCGTACGCGGCCGCGACCGAGAGCAGGTTGAGCACGACTGTCTTGACCGCGATCACCACGGATCGGAACGTGAGCAGCATCAGGAGGAAGGCCAGCGTGAGCACGAACGCGAACACGTACGGGGTGGCGTGCTTCAGCTGAGCGTTCGAGTCTTCTTCGCTCGCGGGCCCGCCGGTGACGCCTACGTCGGCGCCGGCGAGCCTCCCGACGGTCGACGGGATGATCCACTCACGCATCGTCTTCAGCGCGGCCAGAGACGCCGCGTCCGTGTCCTTGCCGTCCATCGCGATCGAGACCAGCGCGATCGTGCCGTCAGGGCTGTAGTCGACGTCCGTCGGCGGGAAGAACTGCCCAGTGGCGATCGCCTGGCTCTGGAGGTCGCCGAGCCGCTTCTGCACCGCGGCGCTGCGGGCGTTCGCGGTGCGGACCATCACCGTGATCGAGTTCGTGTCGCCGGGGAACGCGGTCTGCAGCTTGTTGTAGGTCTTCACCGCGGAGAGGTTCTGCGGGAGCGTGTCCGTGCCCGGGCTCGCGATGCGCAGGTGCAGCGCGGGCGCGGCGAGGAGGAGCAGCAGCCCGCCGGCGAGCAGCGTCGAGACCACGGGCCTCCGGAGAACGCGGTCGAGGATCGCGTCCCACATCCGGCTGCCGCCGTCCGCTCGTGCCGACCGCTTCAGGAACGGCACCCGGCCGAACTCGACCTTGTCACCGAGCGCTGCCAGCGTTGCCGGCAGCACAGTCAGCGAGCCGAGCACGGCGACGGCGACCACGATGATCGTCGCGACGCCGAAGCCCATGAACGTCTTGTCGCCGGTGAAGAGCATGCCGGCCATCGCGATCATCACCGTCAGCCCGGAGATGAGGACGGCTCGGCCGGAGGTGGCGGCAGCCGTCTCGAGGGCTGCGCGCTCGCTGCGACCCGCGGCACGTTCCTGTCGCTCGCGCTTCAAATAGAACATCGAGTAGTCGACCCCGACGGCGAGGCCGATCAGCAGCACGATCACCGCGATGTCCTGGTCGAGGGGAATCAGCTGACTCGGGATCGCGAGCAGGCCGATGGTGGCGAACACGGCTGCGAGGGCGAGCAGCAGCGGCAGCCCGGCGGCGACCAGCGCGCCGAAGGCGACGACCAGCACGGCCAGGGTCAGCGGGACCGAGAACACCCCGGCCTTCTTGAAGTCACTGACGACCGCGTCGTCGATCTGCGTCTCGGCGTTGATGCCGAACTCCTCGATCGCGAAGCCCGGGTGTCGTGTCTCGACTGCGGCAAGCGCCGGCTCGACCGGAGCGTCGAGTGTCTTCGCCTTGTCCAGATCGGTGGTCCGCAGCTCGAGCGTGACCAGCGCGCTGCGGCCGTCATCAGAGATCTGGTCCTCGTTGCCGGGGGCCAGCGGCGACTCGATCTTCTTCGTCTGCTTCAGGCCGCGCATCGTTCGAGTGACGTCCGTCACAGCTGCCCTGAAGGCAGGGTCGTCGAATGACTTGCCGGTGCTCTGAATCAGCACGGTGTCGCCCTGCGCCTGCTTGAAGTGGTCGAACAGGACGGCATCGACGTGACCCGACTCCCCCGAGCCTGCCTTCTGCTGCTCGAGTTGCTTCGTCCCGAGTGCGTTTCCGATCATGAAGGCAGCGGCGACGAACGCGATCCAGCCGAAGATGGCGGTCTTCTTGTGGGTTGCGCTCCAGTGGCCCATGCGGCTTGCGAGGTTGCGACGCGGCTTCTCGGCGTCGGCCCCGGTGGTGGACGAACCGTTTGCCGGCTCCTCCGGATCGTTCTGGATGACTCGCGTTTTCATCGCTGCTCCTCCGCTGCGGGTACTCGTTCAACCTCGCAGCGGCGGCGGCAGGGCGGAAGGTGGGCCACAGGCAGGCCAGGGGGCGGGTTTCTGGTGTCTACGCGTCAGGAGCGCAGGAACATCAGCACCGCCAACACGCGCCGGGACTCGCTGCCGGTCGACGGCAGCCCCAGCTTCCCGAAGATGCTGGAGACGTACTTCTCCACCGCCCGCACCGTGATCACGAGCTTGTCGGCGATCCCCTGGTTCGAGCTTCCGCCTGCCATCAGCTCCAGCACCTCGCGCTCACGGGGGGTCAGCAGCGCGAGGGGATCATCGGGTCGCTGCCGCGACAGAAGCGTCGAGACGATGATCGGATCGAGTACCGACCCGCCATCGCCCACGCGACGCACAGCGGCGACGAACTCATCCACGTCACCGATGCGGTCTTTCAGCAGATATCCGACGCCCTCGGCCGAGTCGGCCAGCAGCTTCAGAGCGAGACCGAGCTCGACGTACTGCGACAGCACGAGGACCCCGACCGAGCTGTGTTTTGCCCGAATCTCCAGCGCCGCCTGCAATCCTTCGTCGTTGTGCGTGGGCGGCAGCCGGATGTCGACGATCGCGACATCCGGCGAGTAGCTTCGAACCTTGAGCAGCAGATCGTCCGCGGTCTCGCACTGGGCGACGACGTCGAAGTCGGCCTCGGCCAGAAGCCGCGCGAGCCCCTCGCGGAGGAGCACGCTGTCTTCGGCGATCGCTACGCGCACGGCATCTCCGCTCGCAGCCGGGTGCCGCCTCCTGGCGGGCTCCAGACACGCAGCTTGCCGCCGAGTGCCTCGACGCGGTCGGCGAGGCCGCGCAGGCCCGAACCTTTCTCGGTGTCCGCACCACCGACGCCGTCGTCTGCGACCTCGACGACGAGCACGCCGTCCGCCCTGTTCACATCGATGCTCGCCGAGGCGGCGCCGGCGTGCTTGCCGATGTTGGCGAGGCTCTCAGAGACGACGTAGTAGGCCGCGACCTCGATCTGCTCGGGCAGACGGCTTTCGAGGCTCACGTTCAGCCGCAGGGAGACCGTGGCCTTCGCGGCGATCGACTGCAGCGCGACCTCGAGCCCGTGACCGCTCAGCACGGCGGGATGGAGGCCGCGTGCGACCGATCGGAGCTCCTCGAGCGTCACGGCTATCTCGCGCCGAGCCTGGTCGAGCCGCTTCTGGGCGTCCGCATCTCCGGTCACCTGCCGCTCGAGCAGGCTCAACTCGAGCGACAGCGCGATCAGCCTCTGCTGGGCGCCGTCGTGCAGATTGCGCTCGAGACGTTGCCGCTCGCGCTGCCCCGCCTCGATGACGCGCGAACGCGAGCCCCTTAGCTCCTCGAGATGCGCGCGCTGCTCGGCCTGCAGGCGCCCGTTCTCGAGCGCCATGCCGAATGCCGCCCCTACCGCTGCGAGCAGCTCCGGCTCGTCCTCGAGGGCGGGATCGTGCAGCAGGGCGGCCATCCGGGCCCCGTCACGGTCGATCAGCGTCATCGCTCGGCCGCTTCCGGTCTCGGGCGGGCAAACGCTCTTTCCCTCCGCGTCGGACCAGCTCCCGAACTCCGGCAGCCAGTAGGCGAGCGTGAGCGAGGGGTCACGAAGCGCTCGGGCGAACGCGTCGCGCAGCGCTGATGGCGCGAGGTCGGCGCGCAGCTCCACGAAGAGCTCCCCGACCGCGGAGCGCGCCAGCCGGGCATAGACGACCCCGACGAGGAACAGAATGGGGGCCAGACCGAGCGTCAGGAAGAGCACCCAGCGCAGCTGCTGGACGGCCGGCGCGTCGACAGCATTTGCGAGGAAGAAAACGGCCATCATGAGAAGGCCGATCGCGAACGCATCGATCAGCAAGACGAGGGAGCCGCGCAACGGGCGCCCCTCGCGCCGACGCCGTGCCACCAGGATCCAAAGCCCGGCCAGGCAATAGCCGCTCAGCAGCACCAGCTGGACGTTCTTCACTGCATTGAAGGCGGTGGGCGCGCTGGCGAGCCCGACCAGGTTGTGCGGACCGTATTCGCCGATCGCCATCCGGACGAGCTCCAGGGAGATCGCCGTCGCGTAGGCGCTCCCGACGAGGACCCTCTCGAAGCGCCCGCTGAGTCTGCCGCTCGGGAACGCGAGGAAGACGTGCAAGAAGAGCACCGCAGGAAGCTTGTCGAGTGTTTGTCCCAGCGTGTACGAGACGTCAGTGGTCGTCCACGAGAGTGTGACCAGGAAGCACACGACACCCGTGATGACCATCAGCGGCCCGAATCGGCTCTCGGGCCGGCGCGACCACGCGAAGAGGCCGCCGAAGATGTACGCGAGGGTCGTCCAGCTCCAGATGCTCGCGATCACCAGCGGCTCGCCGAGCTCCGTCCCGATCGCGTCGTTTTCGAGTGCAAAGACGAGGGACGCGCCGCCCGCTGCGCAGCCCGCCAGAGCGATCGCCCAGAGAATCGGAACGCTCGGTGCCCGCGTCGCTCGCAAAGCCGGGGCCTCGATCGCCGAAGCGCCCATACCGCCTGCCTCCTTTCCTCGATGTTCCAGCCCCTGGACGGGACCTCTCAGGCGCGGCCGCCAGCCGACAACGGGGCGGAAGAAAGGAGACGTCTACGGCGAGGATACTCCGGCGACGTCGGCGACACCACTCCGGGCCTGCAAATTGGGAGGTTTCCCGAACCCCGAGCCGCCTGAGAGCCGCCCTGGAAGAGTGAGTCGACGCGTGAGACGTTGGAGCATGTGAGCTCCCTCGCGGCGTCTCAGCTCGTTGAATCAGGAGTTGCCCGCGCCTCGTGGGCGGCGCGCCTCGAGACGCCGGTCGCCGTAGGGGCGCTGCTCGTCCTCACCCTTCACGTTCTGGACGACAACTTCCTCCAGCCCCAGCCGGGCACGTCGGCAGGCGATCACCTGGTGAGCGGCCTCGTCCCGCTCGCGGTGCTGGTCGGCTTCGCGGGGGTCTACGACCGTCTTCGCCCCGGCTTGCGAGCTTCGCTTGCGATCGCGGTCGGGATCCTCGGAATCGTCATCGGAGTCGGAGAGGCCGGCTACTACTCGCTGCACGGCGGCCCGTCCGGAGATGACTACACGGGCTTGCTGGCGATCCCGGCCGGCTTGTTGCTCGTCGTCGTCGGCGCTACCACGCTGTGGCGAACCAGACGCAGAGACGACAGTCTCCGGCACCGGTATCTGCGACGCAGCCTGCTCCTGGTCGGCGGGATCCTTGCGTTCGGTTTCTTCGTCTTCCCCTTGTCGCTCTCGTACGTGTTCACCCACGCCGGTCGCACCGGTCTGCAACCGGCAAGATTGGGCGCGCCTCACGAGGACGTCGCCTTTCGAACGAGCGACGGCTTGACGCTCAGAGGCTGGTACGTGCCCTCGAGGAATGGCGCGGCGGTGATCGCGTTCCCGGGCCGGAAGGGCCCGCAGCGCCAGGCCCGGATGCTCGTGAGTCACGGCTACGGCGTGCTGCTGTTCGACCGCCGCGGCGAGGGCGAGAGCGACGGCGACCCGAACGCCTTCGGCTGGGCGATGGACAAAGACCTGATCGCAGCTGCGGCCTTTCTCCAGAGTCGCCGCGACGTCGAGCAGGACCGGATCGGCGGCATTGGCCTGTCGGTCGGAGGCGAGATGCTTCTCCAGGCCGCCGCCGAGTCGGACCTGTTCAAGGCAGTCGTCTCCGAGGGCGCCGGTGCCCGCTCGTTTCGGGAAAATCTCGAGAAGCCGATCGAACTGAACACCCTGTCGGAGCTCGCGGTCTCGTTCGTGCTCTCTGCAGGAACGGCCTTATTCTCCAATCACGAGCCGCCGCCGAACCTGAAGTCGCTCGTGCCGCGGATCGCGCCCCGCTCGGTGCTCTTGATCTACGCGCTGCACGGGACCGGCGGCGAGGAGAAGCAACTCAACCCGAAGTACTACGCGGCCGCCGGTGAGCCAAAGCAAGTTTGGGAGATTCCCGAGGCGGCGCACACGGGCGGGATCGCCGCTCGGCCGCGCGAATACGAGCGGCGGGTCGTCGGCTTCTTCGATCGGGCGCTCCTCCGCGAGGCCCGGGGCTGAAGGAACGAGCTAGCTCGCGCTTTCGTCGTACCGGGGCAGGCCGTCGTCCGGGAGCGTCTCCCACGGCGCCTTCGAGGCGACGAAGGTGTGGAACTCCGGCCGGATGCCCGGATCGCCGTCGAGCGACCCGAGGCGCACGCCGATCTGGTCGCCCTCGGGCCAGATGTACCCGAACAGGCTCGAGCCGCAGACCTTGCAGAACGCCTTCACGCGACCCTCGTCCTCCGGCGCGTAGTCCGCGATCAGCTCCTCGCCCTGCAGTAACCGGAAGCCGTCGCGCGGCACGCGTCCCTGCGTCAGGCCGAAGGTGCCCGAGTGCTTGCGACATCTGGAGCAGTGGCAATGCGAAGCCCAGACGAAGGGCGCCGTGATCTCGAACTGCACGCCGCCGCAGAGGCAGGAGCCGTAGAGCGGGTTCTCGGAGCTCGGCTCGGGTGCGACGCTCACGGGAGCCCGATCACGATCGGTTCGACCCAGGTTTCATGCCGGTAGCAGTGTGCCAGGGAGCGCGCCACGCGTCGTGCGATGATCCGCCGACGATGCGTGCCGCCAAAGCCAGGGCGCGGGCGGCCGCGCTCGAGGGTCGCCGCCGGGAGTGGGTCGACCGGCAGAAGCCGGAGTCGCTCACGGGTGTCGGGATCAACTCCTGGCGCGCCTACCGCGCGGTCGACGGCCCGCTGCAGTCCGCCCTGCTCTCGTTGTACGTCCTCGTCGCGGTGCTGCCGGCGCTGCTCGTGATGGAGGAGTACCTCGACCCGCACCCCAACGCGCTGGCGAGCTCGCTCGTGCACCACTACAACCTCAACGCGGCCACATCCGAGCTGATCCACAGCGTGCTCAGCGAGGGGCGCGCGCACGAGATCGGCTCCGCGTTCCTGGCGATCGCCGGAGCGCTGTTCTTCGGGCTCGGCTTCGGCCGCGTGCTCCAGCTCGTGCACGCGCGGGCCTGGGGGCTGCCGGCGACGCCCACACAGACCGACCCGGCCCGCTACGGCGTGGTGCTGCTCGCCCTCTACGGGCTGATCCTGCTGCTGCTCGTGCAGCTGACCGAGCTCAAGGGCAGCGGGCCGTGGGCGCAGAAGCTGCTCGCGCTCGGCTGGATGGGCCTGCTCGTGCTGTTCTTCGTCTGGGCACCGAGACTGCTGACGCACAAGGCGATCGCTGCGCGCGACCTCCTGCCCGGCGCCGTCCTCGCCGGGGTCGGCCTGGTCGTGCTGATGCTGGTCTCGAGCTACGTGATGGAGTTCTGGGTGAACTGGTACGCGCGCGACTATGGCGGCTTCGGCGTGGTGCTCGCGATCTACTTCTGGATCCTGCTCAGCTCCGCGCTGATCATCTGGTCGGCCAGCATCTCGCCTGCGCTCGCGCAGAGGCGAGCCGCTAGACGCGCACCGTGACCCGCAGGAACGTCGCGGGCAGGCGCGTGTTGCCTTCGTCGCTCGTGTTCTGCTCGTCGAAGAGCGTTTCGAGCTCGGCGTGTAGCTCGTCCTCCTTGCCGTTCGCCGCGGCGGCCTCGTAGGCGTTCATGGTCGGCCCGTAGTACCTCCTGAACACGTCGAGATACTCCGACGCGGTGCCGTCGTACTCGAACAGGTACGTGTCGCGCTCGAACGAGATGTTCTCGCGCGGCACACCCGCGGCCGTGAAGCGCTCGACCACCTCGTCCTCGACGCCCCACGTCATCGGGCTCACGAAGCCCTCGGGGGGCGGCGGCGAGTACGCAGTGGCGATCCTCAGGATCTGCGCAACGAGCGTCGGGTCGCCGGGGATCCAGTTCCCCATCACGATCCGGCCGCCGGCCTTGGTCACGCGAACCATCTCCTTCGCCACGTCGAACGGCCTGGGCGCGAACATCGCGCCGAAGATGCTCACGACCAGGTCGAACGTGTCGTCCTCGAGGTCGGCGAGATCGCTCGCATCGCCCTCCTGGAACGTGAGGTTCGACAGGCCGAGCTCCCCCGCCCGCGCGTTGCCGGCGGCGACCAGGTTCGAGGCGATGTCGACGCCGAGCACGTCCGCGCCCCGCTGCGCCGAGGGCACCGCCGTCGTCCCGTCACCACAGCCGAGATCGAGGACCTTCATCCCACTGGTGACGCCGAGCGACTCGATGATCGCATCACCGCTCCCGCGCATCGCCTGGGCGAGCTGCGTGAAGTCGCCCTTCTCCCAGAGGGCCTTGTTCGGGTTCGTGGAAGGCGTGGTGGTCATCGATCGCTCCTAGGTCGAGGGGGTCGCAGCGGATGCTACGCCTCGCCCGCCTCGAACCTGCGCTCGAGCTCGTGGAGCCGCCGGCGCAGCGGCATCTTCGAGGCTCGGTCGGTGTGCAGGGTGTCGAGCGCGCAGCCCAGGAAGCATGCCGCCCCAAGCGCCGTGTTCCAGTTCGCGGCGGCCTGGTCGAGCATCGATCCGGTGGACGGAACGACGTAGCCCGCCACGGCCGAGATCCCGAAGAAGATGCAACCGAGCAGGTTGACCGCCGGCTGCCACCACCCGGCGCCGCCGCGCAGCGGCAACCAGCCGTGCCGCGCGGAGGCGCGATACGCGATTGCGCCCGAGACGAGGAAGCAGATCGACCCGCGCCAGTCGGGCCGCCAGACGAGCCGGTCGTAGTCCGGGCCGGTCAGCGCGGTGTGCATCGCCTGGTAGGTCGTGACGTTGAAGAAGAGGGTGCCCGCGGACTGGATCACGGCGGCCCACCAGCTCGCGCGACCGCCGGGCGCGCGCCGGCCCGACCAGGCCAGCCAGCTCTGCAGCCCTCCGCCCGCCGTGAACAGGATCGAGCCGATGAAGAACGTCACGCCGTCGGCCGAGTCCCCGACGAGCTGCACGTAGCCCGGGAACGGGCCGATCAGGAAGCAGGCCGACCCGAGGGCGAAGCAGCTCGCCATCCAGCGCTCCCGACTCATCCGCAGGACCCTGACGCGGCCGGGGTGGCGCCGCAAGGGAGTACGCTGGCCACGTGATCCCCTGGCTGATCTTCGCCGTGGTCGTGGTGCCGCTGCTGATCGTCGTCTTCGCGGTCGCCCGCCGCCGCACAGCCGAAGGCGAGCACCGCGCGAGCGACGACTCCGCGGCACAGGCGGAGACCGAGCGCGAGTTCGCGGCAGCCGAGGCCTACGAGAAGGAATGGCGCGAGGGCGACAAGGAGCGGTACCGCCAGGAGCGCCTGCCCTAGGCGTGTAGGACGACAGGCGCGCGGGAACCACCCGTGCATGCCCGAAGAGGTCGTCAAGGTCGAGCGCGTCGAGGCTCGCAAGACGCAGTCCGGGAACACCCGGTTCGTGCTCTTCGACGACAGCGGCCGCGAGTTCACGACGTTCAAGGAGCCGATCGCGCGGCAGGCGGTGGCGGCCGAGGGCCGGCGCGCGAAGATCACCTTCCACGAGCAGCAACGTGGACAGTTCACGAACGTCTACCTCGACGCGGTCGAGATCGTTCCGGGCGACGAGACAGACGACCCCGAGGCCGAGGAGCGCACGAACGAGATCGCGTGGCGTACGGCGATCGAGGCCGCGCCGTACATCCTGGGCGGCGACGCGGTCGAGCGCGAGGTGCCACCGGAGGAGTTCTTCGAGAAGGTCAAGCCGCTGAAGGA
>JBIOZO010000261.1:0-8787 GCA_044871215.1 Gaiellaceae bacterium
CCCGCATCTCGTAGAGCGGCTCGTCGAGGGCGCCGCGCGTGCCCTCCTCGATCTCGCGCTTGCGCCGCGCCTCGGGAATCAGCCCCTGCGGGCGGAACATCATCATCAGGACGATCAGCACGCCGTAGATCCCGAACTGGTACTTGGCCACCTCGATCTGGTGGCTCGCCGGGAAGATGTTGTCGTTCAGCCAGGTGCCGATGTTGGCCAGTCCCTCCACGTTCAGCCACGAGAGGATGATGCCGGCGACCACGACGCCCCAGATCGAACCCATGCCGCCCAGGATCACCATGCAGAGCAGGAACACCGAGATGTTGAAGCTGAACTGGCTCGGGAAGGCCCCGGCGTTGAAGCTCGCGATGAAGGCGCCGGCCGCGCCGCCGAAGAAGGCGCCGATCGCGTAGGCCCACGTCTTCGTGCGCATCAGCGGGATGCCCATCGCACCGGCCGCGGTCTCGTCCTCGCGGATCGCGATCCAGGCGCGGCCGAGACGCGAGTCGCGCAGGCGGATGCAGCAGAAGATCGTCAGCAGCAGCAGCGCGAGGGCGGTCCAGAAGAAGAGTCGGTCGGCCGTGAACTCCTGCGAGTACGCGGCCGGCAGGCCCAGCGACGAGTGCAGCCGATTGCCGAAGCCGGGCGAGTCGATCGGGCTGATCCCGAAGGTGCCGTGGGTCAGATCGAAGCCGTGCAGGCTGTCGGCGTTGCGGACGAACTGCGGGATGATCTCGCCGAAGCCGAGCGTGACGATCGCTAGGTAGTCCCCGCGCAGCCGCAGCGTCGGTAACCCGATCAGCACGCCGCCGTACGCCGTCAGCAGCGCGGCGATGATGATCACGAGCCAGATCGAGATGTGGATCCCGCGCGCGTCGCGGCTGATGCCGACCGAGCCGAGGTGGAAGTTCACCTGCTGGAACTGCCCCGAGGCGAGCCAGCCCGCGGTGTAGGCGCCGATCGCGTAGAACGCGACGTAGCCGAGGTCGAGCAGGCCGCAGTAGCCGACGACGACGTTCAGGCCGACGGCCATCGTCGTGAAGACGAGGATCGTGACCGCCGAGCGGACGGAGGGGAAGGAGTAGATCAGGGGCACGTTCCCGGCCGGCAGGCTCGAGAGGTAGAAGGGGTAGGTCGCCGCGATCGAGAGGAAGACGATCACCGGCACGAGCGTGCGCACCGGCCCGGGCAGCTTCCGCCACTCGGCGCCGAAACGGTGCAGGCCGCTGCGCTGCGCCGCCTGGGTGCGCGCCGAGCGCGCGGCGGTCCGCGCGCGGTCGCGGCGGCGGGCCACTAGCCGCCCTCCGGCGTGCGCTCGCCGAGCAGGCCTTCGGGCCGGAAGACGAGGATCGCGATCAGGATCCCGAACACGATCGAGCGAGTCCAGTCGCTTCCCGGCGCCCACAGGAACGGCCCCTCGTTGAAGGCCTGGATCATCCCGATGATGATCGCGCCGAGGACGGCGCCCGAGAGGTTGCCGATCCCGCCGAGCACGGCCGCCGTGAAGGCGATCAGGCCGAGCTCGAAGCCCGTGTCGTAACGGACGTTGAACTGGACGAGGAAGAGCACCGCGCCGATCCCGGCGAGCCCGCCCGCCAGCAGGAACGTGAACGAGATGGTGCGGTTGACGTTGATGCCCATCATCGCCGAGGCCTCGGGGTCCTGGGCGGTCGCGCGCATTGCCTTGCCCTGCCTCGTGCTTTTCACCAGCCACGTGAGGATGATCAGCACGGGAATCGTGACCAGCACGACGAACAGCGTCTGCCAGCCCAGCGAGACGCCGCCGACCGTGAAGACGTTGCCCTCCGAGATCAACGGCGGCACGCTGCGGAAGTTCACATCGAAGACGACCAGCGAGATGTTCTGGACGATGAACGACATCCCGACGGCCGTGATCAGCACCGCCAGCCGCGGGGCATTTCTCAGCCGGCGATAGGCGATGAACTCGATCGATGCGTTGACGATCGCCCCGAAGGCCATCGCGATCAGGAAGACGGCGAGCAGGCCGAAGACGATCGCGATCGCGCTGGACGTGTCGCTCAGGTGGAAGTGGTTCGTGATCAGGCTGCTTGCGAACAGCCCGGTCAGGGCGAACACGTCGCCGTGGGCGAAGTTGATCAGCTGGAGGATCCCATAGACGAGCGTGTAGCCGAGCGCGACCAGCGCGTAGACCGAGCCCTGCTGCAGGCCGATCAGGAAGATCGTGAAGAACGTGCTCGGGTCGTCCTGGAGGTTGTAGCCGAGCCAGGCCAGGAAGACGAGGACGAAGCAGAGCCCGATGAGCGACAGGACTGCCGGCCGCTGCCGCCTTCGTCGAACCGCAGTGCCCTTCGGGGGCTGTTCGGTGCGAGCTTCCACCGGTCAGGGGATCTTAGAACGACGAGGGAGGGCGTCCTAGCCCTCCCTCGTCGTTGGTCACGTGTGCCCTTCGGGCGGTTAGCCCGAGGCCTCCGCCCGCGCGGCGTCGACCAGCTTCGGGTCGGGCGCCGTGGTCAGGATGGTCTTCAGGTGGTTCGTCCCGGTGTAGATCGTGAAGAGCACCGCAGCGCCCTTCGCGCCCGAGAGGTCACCGTTCTTGTTGAAGGCGAAGGAGCCGATCAGGCCATCGTTGACCTTGGTGGCGAACACCTTCGAGATCACGTCCGAGCGGCTGCCGTCCGACTTGGCGATCGCGTCGACGAGGACCTGAGCGGCCTGAGCGCCGAGGATCGCGTACGGGTCGACCGGCTTGCCGTTCAGCTGTGCCTTGAAGCCGTCGATGAACTTCTGCGCCGCACCCTTGTACTGGTCGATGCCGACGCCTGCGACGCTGAAGTACGCACCGGATGCCTGCGGCGTCCCACCCTCGGCGCGATCGAAGATCGCGTCGGTGGTGAAGCCGTCGGGAAGCATCAGCTTGACCTTGTTGTTGTCGCCCAGGACCTTGACCTTGTCGTTGATCAGCTGGCCGCTGTTCTCGTCGATCAGGCCACCGATGAAGATCGCGTCCGGGTTCTGGCCCTTGATGCGCGTGAAGAGGGCCTGGAAGTTGGCCTGCTTCGGGTCGTAGGCGGTGAAGCCCGTGACCGTCATGCCGGCCGCCTTCGCCGCGCCGGCGAAGTTCTTCGCGACGCCGAGGCCGTACGCCTCCTTGTCGTTCAGCACGGAGACGCGCTTGACGCCCTTGCTCTTCAGGAACGCCGCGTCGACCGCGCCCTGGTTCGGGTCGCTGGGTGCCACGCGAGCGTAGTTGCGCTTGCCGCTTGGGTAGTACTTCTCCGGCTCGTCACCCGCGCATGGCTCGGTCAGGCAGCCGTAGGTGTTGGCGGGCGAGAGCAACAGCAGGCCGCCGCCCGGAGCCTGGTTCATCACCGGGATCTCGATCGCGGCGCAGCCCGAGTTGAACGTGCCCACGACGCCGAGCAGCTTGCTGTTCGACGCGTACGAGTGCGCGTTCGCGCTGCACTTGTCCGGATCCCACTTGCCCAGCTGGGCAGTGGAGTCGTCGCAGTCCTGATAGCCGATGTTGAAGTCGCCGGCCTTCCAGTTCTGCTGGTCGAGCACGTAGGCGATCGCCTTCGCCATCTGCACCGTCTGGGTGCGGGAGCCGCCCTGCTTGGGCAGGTCTGAGGCGATCAGGTAGTCAGGGTCGCCGTCGCCCTTGAACTGGATCGGCCCGCACGACGAAGCGGGAAGCGCAGTGACGTTTCCGCCGCCGCCGCCGCCGCTCCCGTTGGTGTCCCCGCTGCTGCTCTTGTTGCTTCCGCCGCAGCCGGCCGCAACCAGGGCCAGCGCGCCGACGGCCGCGAGGAGCAATCCGATCGAAACGCGTTTCCTCACTCTTCCTCCTCCGTAGCCCGTGTCCGTGTCCGTGTCCGTGTCGCGAGGTGCCCCGGCGAGGCCGGAGCACGGCTTCGTTCGGGGCAGTATCGAGACAACCGATGGCGCTTTCAACTTCCAGGGCGCTCTCCCTTTCGGCGCCTACACTTGAACCCTGGCCGAAGTGGCGGAACTGGCAGACGCGCCGGACTCAAAATCCGGTGGGGCTTGCGCCCCGTGTGGGTTCGATTCCCACCTTCGGCACTCGTAGGATGCCGCCGTGAAGGTCGGGATCCTGACCGGCGGCGGCGACTGCCCGGGGCTGAACGCCGTGATCCGCGCTGTCGCGCGCAGCTCGTTCACGCGCGGGCACGAGGTGGTCGGCGTACGCGAAGGGTGGCGCGGGCTCGTCGACGGGATCTTCGAGCCGCTCGGCGGCCCCGAGATCTCGGGCCTGCTCCCGCGCGGCGGCACGATCCTCGGCACCTCGCGGACGAACCCCTACAAGGTCGACGGCGGAGTCGACGCCGTGCTCGAGCGCTTCGCGGCCGAGGGGTTCGACGCACTCGTCGCGATCGGCGGCGAGGACACGCTCGGGGTCGCGACCCGCCTCCACGCCGAGCACGAGTTCCCCGTCGTCGGCGTCCCCAAGACGATCGACAACGACCTCTCCGGCACCGACTACACCTTTGGGTTCGACACGGCCGTGTACATCTGCACCGAGGCGATCGACCGGCTGCACACAACCGCCGAGTCGCACAACCGCGTGATGGTGCTCGAGGTGATGGGCCGCCACACCGGCTGGATCGCCGTCGTCAGCGGCATCGCCGGGGGCGCCGACGTGATCCTGATCCCGGAGCACCCGGTCTCGATCGAGGACACCTGCAAGGAGATCCGCAGCCGGCACGAGCGGGGCAAGGACTTCTCGATCGTCGTCGTCTCGGAGGGGTATGAGCTCGAGGGCGGCGGCGAGGACGGCGGCGAGGTCGACGAGTTCGGGCACGTTCGGCTCTCGGAGCGCGGCGTGGGCGCGCGCGTCGCGCACGAGATCGAGCAGCGCACCGGCTTCGAGACCCGGGTCACGGTGCTCGGGCACGTCCAGCGCGGCGGCTCCCCCACCCCGCGCGACCGCGTGCTCGCGACGCGCTACGGCCTGAAGGCCGCCGACCTCGTGGACGAGCGCCGTTTCGGGCGCATGGCCGCCCTGCAAGGCGACAGCATCGTCGACGTCTCGCTCGACGAGGCGACCGCCGAGCTGAAGACCGTTCCGGAGGACTGGTACGAGGTCGCCCGGGCGTTCTTCGGCTAGCTACTGGAGCTTGTAGACGGCGACCCACGGCCCGTTCAGGTCGCCCTGATCCTTTCGCACGTAGAAGACCCGCTTCAGCCGCCCGAGGCTCTCGTAGTACCGCGCCTCGAAGGGGTAGTCCTCGCGGGCCGCGAGCACACGGTCGGCGACCGCGCCGGTCGCGACCACGTACCGGACGTCCTGGAGCCGCAGCCGGTTCAGGTTGCGGTCGCGGTCGGGCTGGTCCTCGCTCGGCAGTGGCAGGTCGAGCTTCACGACCCGAAAGCGCTGGCTGAACGGCGGCAGGGAGGGATCGACGGCGATCCGCGTGTCGTGCTTGACGTGGCGCTCCGCCCAACGCAGGGCCACGACCCGCGTGTCGGTCCGTGTGAGCCGCGCGTCGTCGCGGATCGTCCAGGTCAGGGGCACGACGAGCAGCAGCAGCGTCACCGGAACCAGCGCTCGCATCCGCCCGGCGAGCGCCCCCAGCGCGGGCACGAGCGGCAGCACGTAGCGGTCGAAGTGTGCGCCGAGCGTGCAGAGGTCGAGGAAGTAGACGATTACGAACGATGCCAGGATCAGGTCGTTGCGTCGCCGCTGCGCGAGCGCGACGCCGAGGCCGACGAGGCAGACGATCAGGGCCGGCCCGAGCCCGGACCAGAGCCGGTCGAGGAACGCGATCGGCGCGACGTGGTCGTGCTCGAAGCCGAGCCAGCCCTGCCGCGCGAGCCGCTGGACGCGAAGCGCGTCGCCGAGCGCGCTCGAGAGGTGGACGACGAAGTACGGGCTGGTCGCGCAGAACGCGACCGCCGAGGCGACGAGCCCGATTGCCAGGCGCCGCCATTGCCGCCAGCCGGCCACGACTAGCGGCACCAGCAGGAAGATCCCGGGGTACTTGAAGCTCATGGCGATTCCGGCAGCCAGGCCCGCGAGTTCGATCCGGCCCGAGACCATCAGCGCCAGCGCGACCGCGACGCCGAGGGTCAGCGGCACGTCGGTGACCGCCATCCGCGAGTACGCGACGTGCGTCGTCTCGACCGCGACCGCCGCCGCCGCGACCGCCCCGGCGGCACCGCCGTAGGCGCGGCTGCCGAGCCACCAGGACGCAGCCACCGCGCCGACGGCCAGCACGAGCACGACCGCCCGGGCGGCCAGGTACGACGGGTGCGACTCCCACGCCTGGAACGGCGCGATCGCGTACATCAGCAGCGTCGGGTAGTCGAACCAGTGCGGGTCGAGCCCGCCGCCGTGGGCCATGTGCCACGCGCGCGGGACGATGCTCTGCTCGTCGGGGCTGAAGAGGGCGTAGGGGTGGGCGTACGTTACGCCGACGACTCGAAGTGCCGCCGCGACGCCGAGGATCGCGGCGAAGGCGACCTTCGGCCCGCCCCAGAGCGCCTCCGCCCGCCGACGCGGCGGCGGCGCCTCAGACGTCGGGGGCGTTTCCGCCGACGAGCTCGGCAACGTTCCCGCCGGGCACGATCACGGCGTCCATTCCAGCACGCTCGAGCTCGGCCACCTCGTCGCGGCCGCTGACCGGCAGCTCCGCGATCGCGAGCTTCCCCGCCGGCACGTCCTGCAGCAGCTCGAGCACGTTCTCCAGCGGCTCGTCGTTCTTGCCCACGAGCACGAACAACTCCGGATCGAACTTCTCGAGCACCTGGGCGAGCTCGTCCTCGTCTTCGACGCGTAACGCGAGCTCGAAGCCCTCATCGAGCTCCGAATGCGCTTGTTCGACGAACTCCCCCGACCCGCGCGTGACGTCGAGGACGCAGGCGTCAGCGCCGTCGAGTCGCTCGATGTGCTCGCCGTCCCAGTAGAACAGGATCGGGATCGAGACCGCGTCGCGAATCGCGCCGAGCCCCTTTTCCCTCCCGCTGTAGAGGAGCAGCGCTTCCGCTCCGTCGGCCTCCGCTCTCTGGGCCGACTCGGGGTCGGCGACTTCGGCGACGATCGAGATCCCGTCGCCTTCGGAGATCGCCTGGCTGAAGCGCCGTGCCCCGGTCACGTTCCGGGATTCTGGCGCAAACGGCGGCGGGCTGTACACAAGTGAGCCGGGGGCCCGGGTCCCGGAACACTCGACCCCGTGAGTCGCCCCGAGACGCGGAGAGCAGGGCCGCTCCCGGCTCACTCACTTGAGACGAACGGAATGACCCGGACGGTCTGACCAATCCGGGTCATTCGTGGGGGCCTGCCCAAGCTTCAGGCGGCGAGCGGCTGAGCGGCGTACGGGTGCCAGAAGGCTTCGAGGACCTGGTCGTCCTGAACGCCGAAGGCGAAGTCGGGGAACTCGCCCGAGTGCCAGTGCACGTGGACCGTCACCTTCTGCTTGGCATCGGGGCCGTGGTAGACGAGCTCGACACGGTGATCCGTATCCTCTCGCTCCATCAGGGTGACCGGGTACTTCACTACAAGGCTCCTTTTTGCTGGACCGTCACCCACTAAGACGTGGATTCGGCGAATTCGGACTGACCCGTCCGGGTTAAACGCCGATCGGGTGCCAGACGGTCTTCAGCTCGAGGAACGGCGCGATCTCCCAGGCGCTCTGGCCGTCCGCAACGCCGCGGACGACGCGCTTCACGTTCTCGGCTGCGAGCCGCTCGAGCTCGGCGACGTCGCCGTCGGCGCCCGTGACGTCGAGCGCGTTCACGTCCATGTGGCTCGCGAGCCCCGGTGCTAGCTCTTCGTGCAGGCCGGTGACGATGTTGACGACGCCGCCCGGCACGTCGGCCGTCGCCAGCGCCTCGGCGAGCTCGATCGCCGCCAACGGATGCGCCTCGGAGGCGACGGCCACGACCGCGTTGCCGGCCACGAGCGCCGGCGCGACCCGTGAGACGAGCCCGGCGAGCGCCGGCTCCTCGGGCGCGAGCACCGCGACCACGCCCGTCGGCTCCGGCACGGTGAAGTTGAAGTACGGCCCGGCGACCGGGTTCGAGGAGCCGATCACCTGCGCCAGCTTGTCGGCCCACCCGGCGTACCAGACGAAGCGGTCGATCGAGCGCTCGACCTCCTCGGGGCCAGAGCAGAGGTCGGCGAACTCGGAGCGCCTCGCCTCCATCATCTCGGCCACGCGATAGAGAACCTGGCCGCGGTTGTAGGCGGTCAGCGCCGCCCACTTCGGAAAGGCGCCGCGGGCCGCGCGCACCGCGTCACGGACGTCCTTCCGCGACCCGCGCGCGACGTTCTGGCCCTCCGCCTCGTAGGTGCGGCCCGACTCGGAGCGCGGGAACTCGCCGCCGACGAACAGCTTGTACGTCTTCTTGACCGGGAGCCGCGTCACTAGCCGCCCCAGGACTCGGCGCCGTCGAAGCTCAGGTAGGGCTCCAGCCCGTGCAGGCCGCCCTCCCGGCCGAAGCCGGACTCCTTGTAACCGCCGAACGGCGAGGTCGGGTCGAAGCGGTTGTAGGTGTTCGCCCAGATCACACCGGCGCGCAGGCGCTGCGCCATCGAGAGGATCCGCGAGCCCTTCTCGGTCCACACACCCGCGGAGAGCCCGTACGGCGTGTTGTTCGCCTTCTCGACCGCCTCGTCGGGCGTGCGGAAGGTGAGCACCGAGAGCACGGGCCCGAAGATCTCCTCCTGGGCGATCCGGTAGCTCTGCGCGACGTTGGTGAAGACGGTGGGCACGAACCAGTAGCCCTTCTCCGGCAGGCGGCACGGCGGCTGGTAGATCTCGGCGCCCTCCTCCTCCCCGCTCGCCACGAGCTCCT
>JBIOZO010000262.1:0-3805 GCA_044871215.1 Gaiellaceae bacterium
GCGAGAAGGATTACTCCGCGACGCCGCTCTCGAAGAAGCTCGGCGCGAAGCCCGGCGCGGGCGTGGTCGTCTTCTTCACGACCGAACGCGGAGAGCTCGAACGCCGCTTCGCCGCGCTCCGCGACACACTCGAGCCCGCCGACGGTCTCTGGGTCGCGTGGCCCAAGAAGGCCTCGAAACTCGACACCGACCTCGACTTCGACGCCGTCCAGCGGGTCGGGCTCGACGCGGGACTCGTCGACAACAAGAGCTGCGCGATCGACACCGACTGGCAGGCGGTGCGCTTCGTCTGGCGCCGCGAGGACAGGCCGCGCGGTTAGCATCGCCCCAGTGTTCACGCACCGAGAGCCCGTCCGCTTCCGCGACCTCGACCCGATGGGGCACGTCAACAACGCGGTCTTCCTGACCTACATCGAGTCCGCGCGGGTCGCCTTCCTGCAGCACCTCGGCACGGTCGAGGAAGTCGACGACATCGCGCTGATCGTCGCGCGCGTCGAGATCGACTTCCGTGCGCCGATCCGGTTCGGCGACGAGGTCGACGTCACCGTCGAGGCGACGCGCTTCGGCGAGAAGAGCTTCGACCTCGCCCACGAGCTGCGCGTCGGCGACAGCGTCGTCGCCGAGGCCAAGACGGTGCTCGTCACCTACGACTACGAGCGCCGCGAGCCGGTCTCGATCCCCGACGAGTGGAGGGAGAAGCTGGCCGCATGAGTGTCTTCGAGCGCCACACCCTCGACAACGGCCTGCGCGTCGTGACGGCGAACATGCCGTCGGTCCAGTCGGTTACCTGCATGATCATGCTCGCCGCCGGGTCGCGCTACGAGACCCCGGACACGAACGGGATCGCGCACTTCGCCGAGCACATGTTCTTCAAGGGCACCGAGCGGCGCCCGACCGCGCAGGACATCGGCATGGAGGTCGACGGGCTCGGAGGCGAGTTCAACGCCTTCACCAGCAAGGAGTACACGGGCTACTACGTCAAGTGCGCGGCCGACTACCGCGACCGGGCGCTCGACGTGCTCGTCGACATGCTGCGCAACTCGAAGTTCGAGTCCGAGGAGATCGAGCGCGAGAAGGGCGTGATCGTCGAGGAGATGAACATGTACTACGACACGCCGCGCGACTTCATCGGCGGCGTCTACGACGGGCTCCTCTACGGCGAGCAACCGCTCGGCTGGGACATCATCGGCAAGAAGGAGACGGTCCGCGCCGCCGATCGCGACACATTCCTCGGCTACGTCGATCGGTGGTACAAGCCCGAGCGGATGGTGGTCGGGCTCGGCGGCCGGCTCGACGGCGACCCGGTCGAGACGGTGCAGCGGCTGCTCGGCGACCTCGAGGCGCAGGAGACGGGCGCACCCGAGGCGGTTCGGGTCGAGCGCGAGTCGGCCCCGCGCGTGACGATCCATCGCAAGGAGTCCGACCAGGCGCACCTCTGCCTCGGCGTGCGGAGCTACCCGCTCGACCACCCCGACCGCTACCCGCTGCTGCTGCTCTCGACCGTGCTAGGGACCGGCATGTCGTCGCGTCTCTTCACCGAGGTGCGCGAGCGGCGTGGCCTCGCCTACTACGTCTTCGCGCACAACCAGAGCTACACCGACGCGGGCTCGCTCTACTCGCAGGCCGGGGTCGACATCACGCGCGCCGACGAGGCGGTCGAGACGATCGCGCGAGAGTTCCGCAAGATCGCCGACGAGGCGGTCGGCTCCGAGGAGCTCGAGAAGGCCCGCGCGCTGGCCAAGGGCCGGTTCGTCCTGCGGCTCGAGAACCCGCAGGGGATGACGATGTTCGGCCTCAGCCGCGAGGTTCTGGAGGGTAAGGCCGTCGAGCCGGACGAGATCACGGCCGGGCTCGACGCGGTGACGGCAGATGACGTCCAGCGCGTCGCCCAGGACGTGATCGGCTCGGGCGGGCTCAACCTCGCGCTGATCGGCCCGTTCGAAGAGGCCGGGCCGTTCGAAGAGCAGCTCGCGGCCGTCTAGAGCGTCGCCAGATCTTCTTCGAGGTGCTCGCGGTCCTTCGGGCCCGACACGCGCTCCGAGAGCTCGCGCGCCAGGGCCGCATGGCGAGTCGCCTCGTCCTCGTCGCCGGCGAGCCGATGCGCCCGGGACAGCGCCTCGTGGGCGTAGGGCAGGTCCCAGTCCTCGAGCGCCTCGGGGCTCGTCTCGCAGTACGCCAGGCAGCGCCGCGCGTGGTACAGCGCGGGCTCCGGGCGGCCGAGCACGACGTAGACCCGCGAGAGCTGCCATTCGCCGCGGGCCAGGTTGGCGGGCGTGCCGACCGCCGCCCAGTGGTGACGCGAGGCGTGGGACGCGTGGATCAGGTCGTCGTCCTGCTCCGGCGTCCGCTCGGGCAGCTCCATCAACGTCCAAGCGTGGTTGAAGAGGTCAACGGCGAGCTGCCGCTCCTCTTCGGGCGTCACCGAGGCTAGTCCTCCTTGGACTGCTCGGAGACCGCGCGCTCCTGGATCTCGGAGACGACGGCCGGGTCGGCGAGCGTGGTTGTGTCGCCGAGCTCGCGCTCCTCGGCCACGTCGCGCAGCAGCCGCCGCATGATCTTGCCGCTGCGCGTCTTCGGCAGCTCCGGCGTGAAGACGATGTTCGCCGGCTTGGCGATCGGGCCGATCTTGTCCGCGACGTGGTTGCGGAGCTCCTCGAGCATCTCGACCGACCCGTCCTTGCCGCCCTTGAGCGTGACGTAGGCGACGATCGCCTGGCCGGTGCGATCGTCCTTGCGGCCGCAGACTGCCGCCTCGGCGACCTGCTGGTGGTCGACGAGCGCGCTCTCGACCTCGATCGTCGAGATGCGGTGGCCCGAGACGTTCATCACGTCGTCCACGCGCCCGAGCAGCCAGAAGTCGCTGTCCTCGTCGATTCGGGCGCCGTCGCCGGCGAAGTAGACGTCTTCGTACTTCGACCAGTAGGTCTCGCGGTAGCGATCGTCGGCCTTGTAGATCCCGCGCAGCATCGCCGGCCACGGCCGGCGCAGGACGAGGTAGCCGCCGCCGCCCGGACCGACCTCGTTGCCCTGCTCGTCGAAGACCGCGGCATCGATGCCGGGAAACGGCCTGGTCGCCGAGCCGGGCTTGAGCGTCGTCACTCCCGGCAGGGGCGTGATCATGATCATCCCCGTCTCCGTCTGCCACCACGTGTCCACCACCGGAGTGCGGTCGCCGCCAATGTGCTCGCGGTACCAGACCCAGGCCTCGGGGTTGATGGGCTCGCCGACCGAGCCGAGCAGGCGCAGCGACGAGAGGTCGTGCTTCTGGGCGTACTCCGGCCCCCACTTCATGTGCGTGCGGATCGCGGTCGGCGCCGTGTAGAGGATGTCGACCTTGTAGCGCTCGACGATCGCCCACCAGCGATCCTTGTCTGGGAAGTTCGGCACGCCCTCGTAGAGCACGCCGGTCGTCCCGTTGCAGAGCGGGCCGTAGACGATGTAGCTGTGGCCGGTCACCCAGCCGATGTCGGCCGCGCACCAGTACACCGAGTCGGGCTTGACGTCGAAGATGTAGTGGTGGGTCGCGGCCGTGCCGACCAGGTAGCCGGCCGTCGTGTGGGCGATGCCCTTCGGCTTGGCGGTCGTGCCGCTCGTGTAGAGCAGGTAGAGCAGGTCCTCCGAGTCCATGGGCTCGCACGGGCACGACTCCGGGTCGTCGGGCTCCTCGGCGACGAGGTCGTGCCACCAGCGGTCGCGCTCGTCGTTCCATTCGACGTCGCCGCCCGTGCGGCGCAGGACGACCACGTGCTTGACGCCCGGGACCCGTGACAGCGCCTCGTCGGCGTTCGCCTTCAGCGGCACCTTG
>JBIOZO010000263.1:0-7052 GCA_044871215.1 Gaiellaceae bacterium
GGTCGACACCCATGGGCACACCGCAGGCCACGTGTCTCTTTTCCTGCCCCAGGATCGGATTCTCATCGCAGGCGACGCGCTCAACAACGTCGAGGGACTGGGCGGATCTCGTGAGCAGTACACGGCCGACCCAGCCGATGCACGCACGGCAGTGTCGACCCTCGCCGCGTTGCGCCCCGACTCGATCGTCTTCGGCCACGGGCCCTCGATCGTCGGAGGTGCCGCCGAACAGCTCGAAGAGCTGGATCGCACACTCGCTTGAGGAGGCAGTCGACGGCGCCGTACACGGATGCCCAGCTCGAGTTCCTCTCCGGTCATCGCTGGGCGGTGCTGGCCACGGGCAGGCTGGACGGTTCGCCACAGCAGGCGATGGTCGGATATGCGCTCGATGGTGAGGGTCGGATTCTCGTCCTGACGCGGCCGTTCACGGCGAAGTGGAGAAATGCGCTGCGTCAGCCGAGGGTCTCGCTGACTGTCCCCGATGGACGCAGGCACGTTGTCGTCTACGGCACGGCGGAGGCGATCGACACCGATCCTGAGAGGGCCGAGCTGAGCGCCGACGTCCTGGCTGCCGTGCGGGGAGTCGAGCGCCCCGAGCCATCGACCATCGTCGGCTGGCTCGACGAGAACCACCAGGTTGTGTTGCGCATAACGCCCGAGAAGGCGCTGATGCACGAGTGAGGCCGGATTCCCTACTCGGCGAGCCCCTTTTCGCGCAACTCGGCCAGCGCCGCGTCGGTCTTGCCGAGCTCGAGGTTCATCCCTCGGAGGATCTCGGGCGCCTTGGTGAACTGGATCTGGTCGTACTGGACGACTTCCACCTGGTTGCCGTCCGGATCGAGGAAGTCCAGACCCCGCCCGGGGACGATCTGCGCGCCTGCCGCCGTCAGCGCCTGTCGCACCGCCTCCTTGTCGTCGACGACGAGCCCGAAGTGGCGCATCGCGTCCGCCGGTCCTGAGCGGCGGCCCCGCATGAGCGCGAGGAACTGGTCGCCGAGGTCGACGAAGGCGGCGCCGGCGGAGCGGCCACGGAAGCGGAGCTCGAACAGGCGGCCGTAGAACTCGAGCGAGCGGTCGAGGTCCTCGACCTCGAGGGCGACGTGGTTGATGCCGATCGCGCGTGGGGTCACTCATGCCTCCTTCAGGGCAGGATCAAGCGGCCGTGTCGGATGTCTCGCGTTGCTCGTGACAGTCGGCGTTCACGTAGCCCGAGCGGAACGGTCGCGCAAGGGACGTTACTCGCCGATCACGCGGAGAAATGCCTCACAGCCTGTGACGGCGAGGTATGCGGGTCGGCGTGACAGAGGCCGGCGGCGACTGGTAGCTCCGACTGCGATCTCGAGCGGTGGGATTCGCTGCGATGGGGTAGGACAGCTGCGTGAGCATCGAGCCGTACCGCCAGTCGATCCAGGACGAGGTAATGACGTCCGCGCTCGTCCGCGCCGCAGGGAACCTGGTCGACGATCTGATCGACCGGCTGCTCCGCACGGACGAGCGCGTCGCCACGGCCGCCGAAGGCAAGCTCCTCATCGGCGCGGACGACGGGATGGAAGACGCCGCGGACCGCGTCCAACGCTTCGTCGCTGTCGCGACACCGGCCGTACGGATCTTCGCCCGCGGCGCCCGATTCACCCGCGTGCCGTGGGTGCTCGTCGCCTCGACGGCCGTCTCGCTGACGACGACGACGCGCGCCGGCGTGCGCGAGGTGCGCGTCCTCGGCTCGCTGCTCGCGTACCGGCTCGAGCAGGCGACCGGGACGCCTGCGGATCCGGCGCTCGTCAAGAAGCTTGCAGTCGAGCTCTATCTCGCGCCGAAGCGAAAGCCCGATGTGGCAAGACTCGATCTGCCTCTTGCACAGCTCGCGCGGAAGTGGCTGTTCCGCGGTGTCTTCGGCCGCGACACGCGCAGGGCGGCGGAGAAGGCGCTGGATGCAGCGGAGCGGCTCGATCTGGATCGGGTGCTGGAGACGCGGCGCACCGCCGGCTGACCGCCGCGGCCATCTGCGCGAGTCCAGCCCGGGCCACGTGCAGGCAGGCCCCGCCGTCCAGCGGCTCGCTCGTTCGACGTCGATTTACACGGGTCCGAGAGGGGTACTGACATGCAACGCGATGGCACAAGCCTCCGAACGCCACACGCAGGAACAACTGCAGGAGTACCTGCATTGCTGGCAGCTGCCGGGTGGCCGACTCGCTCCGGAGCAGGCTCGTGCTTTGCTGGCCTGGGACGGCACGCCCGACGAAGAACGCGAGGCGTTGAACGCAACCATCAGGGCCACCGAGCAGCAGGTTGAGGCCAAGCCGCTGGCGCCGAACCAGCGCCGTGGTCACGTCGGCTGGCTCGACCGCATCAAGTACCTCCTCGGCCGCTAGTTTCGTCTTTCGCGCCCAAGGCTGGGGTAGGGCTGGGGTCGGGGAGTCGCGCATCGATCCGCGTCGGTCCGCTCGGGTGCGCGGAAAGGCGTTTGCGATCTGGCCGACATGCGGTCGAGCGACGGCGCCTTCTCGGCACCTGGGCAGGCGAGCCGCCGGTGTGCGTCGGCAGGAGCCCGAACGACTGTCGGGCGACCGGCCGACCCGGCCGACCTGGCTCGTATCCTCCGCCGTCATGGAGGGTCGCCTCGTCTACTTCCGGCCGCGGACGGTCCTTGTCGTTCTCGCCGTCGTCCTCGCGGCCGCTCTGGTGCTTCGCGTCCTGTGGGTCACACGCGACGTTCTGATCTGGGCGGCGATCGCCCTCTTCCTCGCGATGGCGCTCAACCCCGCCGTGGAGTGGCTGCAGACACGGGGGATCCGCCGCCGAGGGTTAGCGGTCGGGATCGTCTTCGTCGGCACGGTGCTGGGCATCGTCGCCGTCGGTGCCCTGTTCGTGCCGACGCTCGTCCGGGAGGTCAACGACTTCGCGCAGGCCGTGCCCGATTACGTCGACGACCTGACGAAGGGTCGCGGCCGGTTGGGGTTCCTGGAGCGCGACTACCAGATCGTCGAGAAGGTGCGCGAGGCGATCGAGAAGAGCGGCGCGGCCGGGGTGCTCGGCCTCTCGAGCACGGCAGTCGCCGTGACCAAGAGTGTGATCAACGCCGTCGTCGCCGTCCTCACGATCGCGTTCCTGACGTTGTTCATGCTGCTCGAGGGCCCCGCCTGGGTCGAGCGCATCTACTCGTTGCTCCCCGAGACGTCGCAGCCGCGGTGGCGCCGCGTCGGTCACGAGATCTACCGCACCGTCGGCGGCTATGTGACCGGCAACCTGGCGATCAGCTTCGTGGCCGGCGTGGCGTCGACGGTCGTCCTGCTGGTGCTCGGCGTGCCCTATGCCGTCGCCCTCGGCTTGCTCGTGGCGATCCTCGACCTGGTGCCGCTCGCGGGCGCGACGATCGCGGCCGTCATCGTCGCGACCGTCGGGTTCCTCCATTCGATCACGGCGGGGGTCGTGCTGATCGTCTTCTTCATCGTCTACCAGCAGTTCGAGAACCACGTGCTCCAGCCGCTCGTCTACGGCCGCACCGTGCAACTCTCGCCGCTCGTCGTCCTGATCGCGGTGCTGATGGGCGCCAAACTGGCCGGCGTGGTGGGTGCGCTCGGTGCGATCCCCATCGCCGGCTCGATCCAGGTGGTCTTGCTCGACTGGCTCGCCCACCGGCGCCGGACGCTGGTCGCGCAGGACTCGTCGTCCGGCGCGCCGGGTCTGCCGCCATAGCAGCGGCCTCTTTCCGTGACGAGGCCTTTGACACCGCCGGTTACGCGCGATCGGGCCGCGGGGGAGGACACGACGGTCCAGAATCCCAGCTCATGAGCACACAAGTCTCCACCACAGGCGCGCTGGGCCATCCGCGCGGGATCGGCTTCGCGATTCTGCTCGCGATCGTCACGCTCGGGATCTACACGCTCTACTGGGTGTTCAAGGACGAGGTCAAGGAGCACTCCGGGATCGGCGTCGGCGGCGTCGTCGGGCTGGTGATCTACATCCTCATCTCGCCCGTCACGTGGTTCCTGATCCCCTCGGACATCGGGAAGATGTTCAAGGCGGACGGCCGTGAAGCCCCTTTCACTGGCTGGACGGGTCTTTGGCTGCTGCTCCCGATCATCGGGGCCTTTGTTTGGTTCATCACGATCCAGGGGCGCTGAACCGGTATTGGGAGAGCAAGTCGGCGTCGGTCGCGGCGGGCCGCGCGTGAGGGCGTTCGTGACCGGCGGCGGCCGCGGCATCGGCGCGGGGATCGCGCGGGCGCTCGCGGGCGACGGCTGGGAGGTCGTTGTTGGGGCGCGCAGCCGCGAGCAGGTCGAGGGGATCGCTGAGGAGATCGGCGGCGAGTGGGTGCTCGTGGACGTCGCCGATCGCGGCTCGGTCGAGCGCGCGGTCGGCGAGGCGGGCGAGATCGATCTGCTGGTCGCGAATGCGGGCGTCGACCAGGAGCTTGCCCCGTCCTGGGAGATCGACGTGGCGGACTGGTGGCGCGTCTACGAGGTCAACGTGCTCGGCGTCCATCTGTGCTGCCGGGCCGTGATCCCGGGAATGCTCGAGCGCGGCCGCGGTCGGATCGCGATCACGGCCAGCGGTGCCGCGTACCTGCCGGGCGGCGACCGCACCGCGTATCCGCCGAGCAAGGCGGCCGTCTGCCGCTACGGCGAGACGCTCGCGAACGAGCTCGCCGGCCGAATCCCCGTCTTCTTCTTCAGCCCCGGCCTTGTGCGGACCGAGATGACCGAGGGCATGGGCATTTTCGGAGAGGACGCGCCGTGGACGCCGCCGGAGCTGGCGCCGGAGCTCGTCCGCAAGCTCGCCACCGGTCGCTACGACGCGCTCGCCGGCCGTTACCTCCATGCCGAGCACGACGACGTCGACGAGCTGCTCGCGCGGATCGACGAGGTGCGCGAGCGCGACCTGAACGCGATCCGGCTCAGGAGGTAGTACAGGTCTGCTCGGAGATCGCCTCCGTTCGCCCACCGGATGTCATGTCCCGCACCGAAACGGCATACAGGGACACCAGCTCGAGTTCCTCTCTCAAGCGGTAACCCTCCAGTTTGTGCGAAGCGGAGGGGGGTAAGCAGCCGGAGTGCCTACGGTGGTCGACGGGGGGAAGCGGCGGTCCGGACGAGCGTTTCGAGGACTCGCGCTCGTGTTCGTGCTCTCGTTTCTCAACCTCACGGGGGTGCTGTTGACCGCGACGTTGCTCGGCGGGATCGAGCCCTGGTCCTCGTGGCAGTTCATCGGAATGTTCGGGGTCGTCGAAGCTGCTTCGGGCCTTGCCAATGTCGTTTCCCCGAACATCTGGCGGCTCCCGATCGCCGAACTCCAGACGAGTCGACGCACCGATGTGAAGCTCGCGGCATCTGCCTTGCTGATCCCGCACTGGGGCGGTCTCGCTCGCGCCGCCGCAGGGGGAGCGTGCATGGCGATCGCTGCGTGGCACGAAGGCGTCGCGCCCAGCTCGATTCTCCTCGTCCCGTTCGGGCTCGCGCTCGCATGGTTCGTTCTCGCGATCTCCGCCGTGCTGGCGCGCCTCGGAGTGGCGTATCCCGAGCTCGATGTCCTCCAGTTCGTCGTTCGGTGGGGTCGGCAGGAAAAGGAGCTCGTCCCGATCAGCATCGGCGCCTCGATGCTCCAGTTTCTCCTCAGTGTCGTCACGCTGCCGATTGCGAAGCTCTTGCCTCCGAGCGTGCTGTACCAGCCGGCGATCGCGCCGTCGCCTGCCGCGCTTCTCGTTGCGGTCGCCCTCGCCGCACTCTCAGGCGCAGCCGCGTACCTGGTCTGGTTCGATCGCATCGCCTTCGACGCGCCGAAGGAGCAGCAGCGGGAGGCCGAAGCCCAAAGCTGAGCCGTGCACGCAGTGGTGAGAAAGGGCCTCGCCGCAACGAGCCTCGAGAACGACGGGTGTAACTCGCTGGTGTGTCGGGTAAGACCGTTCGCGACCAGAAACATGACGCGAAAGGAGTCCTCGTGTATATCGGTGGCGGCGTACTGCTCGTGATCCTCATCATCGTGCTGATCCTCCTGCTGACGTAGCCGGCGATCTACGCGTGCTTCGCCGGCCACGTCCGCGCATCGTGTTGCCGCCTGGCCATTGGAAAAGCGCAGGCCGATCAGCTCGACGAGGTCGTCGCGGAGGCGATGCCGAAGCACGCTTCCACGACGGCTAGCCCTCGTACTTGAACGAGATGTCGAGCCGGACGCGGTAGCTCGACACCTTGCCCTCCTGGATCGTGACATCGAAACGGGTCGCCTCGGCGATCCGGATGTCGCGGACGGTCTGCGCCGCCGTCTCCACCGCGTTACGCGCGGCCGCCTCCCACGAGTCCGGGCTGACGCCGATGACCTCGGTCACCCGATACACGCTGTCGCTCATCTCGGCTCCTCTCTCTATGGGCGATCACTGGCTCGAGCATCGTCGACAGGTCTCTGCCCGCATCGAGGCTCCCTCGAACGAGGGAGATCCGTGAGCCCAGGGTAAAGATCTCGGCCCTTTGGGCGTGGGGTCAGAGGTTTGCGGGAAGACCCTCGTAACAAGATCCACGAGAGGGGGACCAACAGATGAAGAAGCTTCTAATCGCCGGCGTCCTGGCAACAGCGCTCGTTTTCACGGTGTCGGCATCCGCCGCGCTGGTGCCAGGCGTGTACGACCCCGGCAATACGGGTTGCGTCAAGGCAACGTTCATCAAGAAGACGAAGACCTTGCATCTCGAGAAGAACTGCCCGACGGCGACCAACGCGTCGGCCGGCGCCGAGGTCACGGGTGTGAGTGGCCAGACGTTCCAGTCGGCGTCGTTCACGCTGGCGAGCGCGACCCAGTGCCAGGGTGGCTCGCCGCGGTTCAACGTCGAAACCACGACGGGTTTCTTCTTCCTCGGCTGCAATAACGTCACGCCGACGACGAATCCCGACGGAACCGTGACCTACACGTTCACGGCCGCGACGCTCGCCGCCGCCGGCCAGCAGGTTCCGACGCCGACCGGCGCGATCGAGTCCGTAAGCGTGCTCATCGACGTCCAAGGCACGGCCGACCTGACGAAGGTCACGTTCAACGACAAGCTGCAGACGCTCGCGCCCGGCAAAGCCGA
>JBIOZO010000264.1:0-5803 GCA_044871215.1 Gaiellaceae bacterium
AGTCGACCAGCACCGCGAAAGGCTGGCCCTCGTCCACCGCCTCGAACCTGCCGGGCACGCCGCGCAGCTCCTTCACCCCGTAGGCAATCGCGTCGTCCGGAATCTCCAGCAACTTCGCGGCGGCGACTGCGCCGAGGACGTTCTCGACGTTGAAGCGCCCGCGCAGCCGCGTCTCGAGCTCGACCCCGTCCGCCGTGAAGCGCGCGCCTCGCGGTCCGAGCTCGAGCTCTTCGGCCCGCACGTCGGCGTCGTCGGCCAGCCCGAAGGTCAGCAGCTCGTTGCGGCCGCGTAGCTCCTCGGCGAGGCGGCGCCCGTGCTCGTCGCCGACGTTCACGGCCGCCGGCGGCCTGGTCTCGGTGAAGAGCCGCCGCTTGGCGTCGAAGTACGCCTCCAGCGTGCCGTGGAAGTCGAGGTGGTCTTGCGTCAGGTTCGTGAACACGAGCGCACGGAAGCGAACGCGGTCGAGCCGCCCGAGCGCGGAGCCGTGCGAGGTGGCCTCCACCGCGGCGCTACGGTCGCCCGCGTCGAGCATCTCGCGAAACTCCCGCTGCAGGTCGATCGCCTCGGGTGTGGTGCGAACCGCGGGGCGACGCTCGCCGCCGACCCGGCTCTCGATCGTCCCGAGCAGCCCAGGTCGCCGCCCGGCCGCCGCGAGGATCGCGTAGAGCAGGAACGCCGTCGTCGTCTTGCCGTTCGTGCCCGTGACCCCGGCAATCTGCAACTCTTCGGTCGGCCGGCCGAAGAACTCGTCGGCCGCGACCGCCATCGCGCTGCGCGCGCTCGGCACGACGAGCTGCGGCGCGGCGACCTCGAGCGGCCGCTCCACGACGAGAGCAACGGCACCGCGGTCGAGCGCCGCCGCGGCGAACTCGTGCCCGTCGGCGCGCGTGCCCGGCACGCAGAAGAAGAGGCTGCCGGGTCCCGCTGCTCGCGCGTCGTAGGCGAGGTCGGCGATCTCGACGGAAGCCCGCCCGAGCACGTCCGTCGGCGCGAGCGCCGCGATCAGCTGGTCGATCTCCATCGAGGCGCGAGTCTACCGCCCGGCCCAGCCGAAGCCCCTTCGCCTCGCACGCCGAGAAAGGCGTCTTTGCAGCACTTTTGTGACGCTTTCGACCCAGACACGCGCGCCGGGCCGCGATACGCTCGCCTCGGGGAGGAGGCCGGGCGAACCGTACTACGACCCCTACCGAGTCGAGGTCGTCGTCTCGGGGGCGTCCGGCGGCACGCCACCGTCGAGGTACTGGAGGTCGAACTTTGCAATCTGCGCGAACGCGGGCGCCGCGACGACGCCGCCCCAGATCGCACCGCGCGGCTCGTCAACCGAGACCAGGATCACGAGCCTCGGCCGCGAGGCCGGGACGACGCCGACGAACGAGGCGACGTAGCGCGAGTCGGAGTAGCCGCCATGCGGATCCGGCTTGGCCGCGGTGCCGGTCTTGCCGGCGACCTGGTAGCCGGGGACGGCGGCGAGCGTGCCGGTGCCCTCGGCGACCACGTTCTTGAGCATCGCCATCACCTCGTGCGCGACCCACGGCGTCACGACGCGCCGCCGAGCCGGCTTCACGGTGTCGCCGTCGCCGATGTGATCGACCAGGTGCGGGCGCACCCAGATGCCGCGGTTCGCGATCGCCGCGTAGGCAGAGGCCATCTGGATCGGCGTGACCGCGATGCCCTGGCCGATTGGGATGTTCCCGATCGACGAGCCCGACCACTTGTCCTCGGGGAGGACGATGCCCTGGCTCTCGCCAGGGAAGTCGGTGCCGGTCGACTGCCCGAAGCCGAAGCGGGAGATCCAGTGCACGAGGCGATGCTGCGTCAGCCGCTCGGCCAGCGTGATCGCGCCGACGTTCGAGGAGCGCGAGAGGATCTCCGAGACCGTCATCGTCTCCGTCCCGCGCGGCTCGGCGTCGTGGATCTTCCGGTCGGCGACCTGCAGCTCGTACGGGAGCGTGAAGCGCGTCGTCGGCGTGACGAGGCCCTCGGAGAGCGCACCGGCGACGGTCACGAGCTTGAACGTCGAGCCGGGCTCGTAGGTGTCGGTGACGGCGCGGTTCCGCTGGAGCGCGCGCCAGACCTTGGGATAGACGTTGGCGTCGAAGCCCGGCGCCGTCGCCATGGCGCGCACGGCGCCGGTGGTCGGGTCGAGCACGATCGCGGTCGCGCTCTTCGCGTGCCACTTCAGCACCGTGTCGCGCAGCACGGCCTGCGCGTTGGCCTGGATCGTATGGTCGAGCGTCAGGTAGACGTCGCGCCCGTCACGCTCGGTCTGCGAGACCACCGTGTCGATCGGCTGGCCCGAGGCGTCCTTCACAACGCGCTCGCGACCGGGCCGGCCTGCGAGCTCCTTGTCGAGCGAAAGCTCGAGCCCGGCGAGGCCGCGGTTGTCGACGCCTGCGTAGCCGAGGACCTGCGAGGCGAGCGAGAACTGCGGGTAGAAGCGCCGCTCCTCGGCGTACGAGTTGATGCCGGGCAGGCCCCTGCGACGGAGCTTTGCGACGAGCGCCGGGTCGGCCTTGCGCGCGACGTAGACGAAGCCGCGGGTGCGATCGGTCAGCGACTCGTAGACGGTCGCCGGGTCGAGGCGCAGGGTCTGCGCGATCACGGCGGCCTCGTGCTTGGGATCCTTCACCTGGCGCGGATCGGCGTAGACGGTCTGCGCCTGCTCGCCGATCGCGAGCTGCACGCCGCCGCGGTCGTAGATCGTCCCGCGCGCGGCGGGGATCACGACGTCCTCGCTGTGCTGGCTCGAGGCGAGCCGGCCGAACGACGACGCCTGAACGCCCTGCAGCCAGGCGGCGCGGAGGAACGTCAGCCCGAACGCGATCACGAACACGCCGAGCAGCAGGCGGATGCGGCGGTTCGCGACCTTCGGGCTCACCGCGTCCGCGGCCCCAGCCGCACGTAGGTCGTCTCGGCTGGGTTCGCGGGGACGAGGCCGAACTGCTTCTGGCCCTGAAGCTGGATGCGCGGGGAAGCCGCGGCCATCGAGAGCTGGGATGCGAGCGCCTGCTTCTCGGCGCGGAGCTGGGCGCGCTGGGTATCGAGCTTGTCGAGCCGGACGTTCAGTTGCAGGACCGCGACGTTCAGGGCCACCACGCCGGCGAGCAGCACGGCGACGAGCACGATCCAGACGACGCCGCCGGCCACGCCGCGGCGTGGCTGCGGTTTGCGCCTGGGCGGGGCGGGCTTCGGCCGCGGACGCGAGCGCGGGCGTGGAGCCGGAAGCACGGGGGCGGCGTCGCTCCAGGAAGCCATGGCGCTACTCCTCGCCCCCGGTCTTGACCGCGGCGCGCAGCCTCGCCGAGGAGGAGCGCGGGTTCGCCGCCAGCTCGCCGGGCGAAGGCTTGACCGGCCGGCGCGACAGCGCGCGCAGCTCAGGCTCGTGGCCGCAGACGCACACCGGGAAGTCGGGCGGACAGGTGCAACCCTTCTCCCGCGAGCGCAGGAAGCGCTTGACGATCCGGTCTTCGAGCGAGTGGAAGCTGATTACCGCGAGGCGGCCTCCGGGGCGCAGCATCTCGAGCGCTTCCGGGAGGGCTACCTCGAGTGAGCCGAGCTCGTCGTTGACCGCGATCCGAAGAGCCTGGAAGACGCGCTTGGCCGGATGGCCCTCGCCGAAACGGGCAGGCGCAGGGATGGCCGCCTTGATCGTCTCGACGAGCTCGCCCGTGCGCTCGAACGGCTGCTCCCGCCGCCGGCGCACGATCGCGCGCGCGATCGGCCGCGCGTAACGCTCGTCGCCGTAGTCGCGGAAGATCTTCGTCAGCTCGCGCTCCCCCGCCTCGTTCACGAGCTCACGCGCCGAGACCTCGGAGGCCGGGTCCATCCGCATGTCGAGCGGAGCGTCGGTCGCGTACGAGAACCCGCGCTCGGGCCGATCGACCTGCATCGAGGAGACGCCGAGGTCGAACAGAATGGCGTCGGCGCGCACGCCGTTTGCGGCGAGCTGCGCGAGCACGTCCGAGAACTCGCCGCGCAGGAACCGTCCCTGCGCGCCGGTGCGCTTCCGGACCGAGTCGAAGTAGGAGCGCACCGACGGGTCGCGGTCGATCGCGATCAGCTTGCCGGTGCCTCGGAGGTCGGCTGCGAGCAGCTCCGAGTGGCCGCCGGCGCCGAAGGTGGCGTCGACGACGGTCTCGCCCGGCTGCACGGCGAGCGCCTCCCGCACCTCGTCGGCGAGAACCGGAACGTGGTCAGTCGCGTTGGGACGCAAGACGTTCGGCAACATCCTCCGCACTCCCTTCGAGAACCTTGACGTGGTCGTGCCAGGCCGCGCGGTCCCAGATCTCGAGGTGGTCGTTCACCCCGGCGACCACGACCTCACGGTCGATCCCTGCGTTCTTGGCGAGCGTCGCCGGCAGCATCACGCGGCCCTGCTTGTCGGGCTCGGCCTCGGCGGCCCCGGCGAAGAAGTAGCGGTGCATCAGGCGCCCCTCCCGGCTGAGGGGATCGAGATCGGCGAGCCGCTCCTCGACCAGCCGCTCCCAGGACGTCTGGGGATAGCAGTAGAGACACCCGTCCATACCGCGCGTGATGACGAGGCCGCCGGAAAGCGCTTGGCGAAACTTGGCCGGTAGCGTGAGGCGGTTCTTGTCATCGATCGTGTGTTCAAACTCGCCTAGCAGCATGCTCCACTGCGCCCCACTTTAAACCACCGTCCCCCACTTGGCAACCCCTGGGGACCACTTTCGTGTGGGGCTACTCGAGCAGCGTGGCGACGGTGTTGATCGAGAGCGCGAGGATCACCGCGACGAAGAGGAACGCAAGCAGCGCGTGTCGGATCGCGACGCGGCGCATTGCCTTCGACGTGAGGCTCGTGTCGGACACTTGGAACGTCATCCCGATCGTCAGCGCCAGGTAGGCGAAGTCGTGGTAATCGGGCGGCTCGTCGTCGTTGAAGTCGATCCCGCCGACCGGGCTCCCGTAGTAGACGTCGCCGTAGCGCAGGAGGTAGAGCGTGTGGACGGTCAGCCACGAGAGGGCGACCACGCTCAGCGCGAGGGCAATCAGCAGCGCCTTCGTGGCGCCGTGCGCGTTCCCGGCCCTGTGGACGGTGTAGGCGATCGCGCCGAGGCTCCCGACGCTCGCCAGGAGCACGGCGACGTCAGAGGCCGGGCGCGAGAAGTCCTCGCCGCGCGCGTGGGCCTTCGTCTCCTCGGCGTCCATCGGGTAGATGCGGACCCAGACCGACGCGACGATCACGAGCGCCGTCACGCCCCACGCGCCGGTCAGCGCCACCGGCCACGACGCCCCGAGCACGAGCGCGAGGACGAGCACGGCCAGTCCCGCGGCAACGGCGGCGACCGTGCGCCGCATCGCCAGGCCCTGCCGGTTCGAGCGAGCCATCCCGGCACGGTCTCACACGTGGGCGGCCCGCCGCGTTAGTAGCGATGATGGAAGCCGTGTCGATCCCCCCATTCGAGCGGTTCTACGAGGAGCAGCAGGGCCCCGTGCTCGCGCAGCTCCGGGGGATGCTCGGACGGGACGCGGCCGACGACGCCTTCCAGGAGACGTTCCTCCGGGCGCTCCGCGCCTACCCGACCCTTCAGCACGGCCGGCATCTGCGTGCGTGGGTGCTGCAGATCGCGCGAAACGTCGCCCTCGACGTGCTCCGCCGCAGCCGAACCACGTCGGCGGACGTCCCCGACCTCGAGTCGGTGGACGAGCCGCTTCCCTACGAAGAGCTGCGCAGGCTCACCGCCGAGCTTCCCCAGAAGGAGCGCGCGGCCGTCTTCCTCCGCTACGGCTACGACCTCAGCTACGAGGAGATCGGCACCGCGCTCGGCTCGTCGTCCGAGGCGGC
>JBIOZO010000265.1:0-3365 GCA_044871215.1 Gaiellaceae bacterium
GTGTTGAGCGCGCTCTCGAGCGCGGGCCGGTCGACGACCATGAAGTCGGAGGTCACGCTCTGCGGAATGCCGGGAAAGCGCCGCGCGACCGCGGCCACACGGAACTGCAGCTGCTCGCCGTTGACGGTCACGCCGAGCAGGCGGTCGGGCCCGGCGAGCGTGGACAGGAACGGCGAGACCACGGCGGGGATGCGCAACCCGTCGGTCGGCTGGCTCGGTCGCAGGTAGGTGTCGACCTCGTTCGTCAGCGTCACGTGGAAGCGCAGTGCGCCGCCGCGCCGAAGGCGGTCGACGCCGGTCGTGCCGAGCCAGTCGCCGTAGTGGGTCAGGGGCTGCCCGTCAACCCGCGGCGGGCCGAGCTCGACGGTCCCGACCGCGGGGGCGCCCGAGTCGGCCCCGCGCTCCTCGAGCTTCGGCGGCGGCTCGAGCCGGAAGGCGACCAGTCTTCCGCCGCGTGCCGCTTGGGGCACGGGCGCGACGAGGACGCTCGGTCGCGGCCCTTCGTTCTTGGCCAGCCGAATCGGGACGAACGAGCCGTCCCGCGCGGCCACGTAGGCGACGAGCCCGAGCTGCGTGCGCTGCACGACCATCCGCAGCGAGAGTCGCCGGGCGTTCTGCGGGATGCGGGGCCCGCGAAGCGCGACGGGCCGCCCCGGGTCGACGTCGCCTGCCAGCTCACGCGGCGCCGCGGAGGCGAAGTCCGATCGCCAACCGCCGATGCCCGCGAGTGTGCCGCGCGGCAAGCCGAGCACGGTGATGCCGGTCACGTCGGCCCCGACGATGCTGCCGGCGACGCGCGTCACCCGGTTCACGCGCGCGTGCAGCGATCGCTCGACGCGCGGCGTCACGACCGAGCGGACCGGGATCAGCTGCGAAAGGTCTTCGCGGACGACCTCGTCGGCAGGGACCGCGAAGGCCGCCTCCTGGCGCTGGCCCGTCACGAGCGTCGACCGGTACGACGAGGCGAAGAGCGCGAAGCCGACGGAGACGACGACGAATCCGACCGCCACCGCGGCGTAGCCCGGCCGCCGTGCGAGACCGAGCGAGGCCAGCCGCAGCGCGAGGGCATTGTCGGGCACGAGCCGCTCGAGCCCACGCAGCGCGAGCGGCAGCACGCGGGCGACCGCGACCGCGGCGGCAAATGCGACGAGGGCCGGCAGCAGCAGCAGGACGAGCCCGGTCCCGTTGGCCTGCAGCAGCTCGTTCGCGTTCGCCGCACCGCGCGCGAGTGCGATCGCGACGGCGAGCACCGATCCGAGCGCGGCGACGTCGAGCGGCGAGAGCGAGACGCCACCGAGACGCACCGGCTCGATCGCCAGCGCGAGGGTCACGACCAGCGCGGCGGCGGCCGCAACGGCAAGCGCGATCGCGAGACCCCGCCCCGAGAGGACCGAGTGTGTGAGCAGCGCGCCCACGGGCTCCTCGCTCCGTCCGGCGATCGCCGCAGCGGCTGCGGAGCCGACGAGCCAGCCCAGCACGGTTCCCGCGAGGGCAGCGACCAGCGACTCGACGAAGAGCACGAGCCCGCCTTGCCAGCGCGAGATGCCGGCGCCGCGCAGGCGCGCGAGCAACGCCTCTGCGTCAGGCCGCCGCCGCGCCGCCACGAGCACGGCGAACGCGAGCAGCAGCGCCATCGCTTCGCCGCCGAGCAGCAGCAGCCGCCGGCCCGCCAGCTGCGCGGAGTCCGCCGCGGCAAACAGCTCGTCGGTCGGCGCGGTCAGCTCGAAGCCGAAGCTCGAGCCCTGGAACGCAGTTCGCGCCTGCTCGATCCGCGTTGAGAGCGATCGCGCCGACCAGGACCGCACCGTGCCGCGCCGTAGCGGCACCACCCACCCGTAGCTTCGGTACGCGTCGTGCAGCACCGGCGACTGGTCGAGCGCCTTAACGCCGTTCGCCAGCACGAGCGGCGGCGGCGCCGGCCGGTGGTAGCGGCGGATCTTCTCGACGAAGGCCGATTCGCCGAGGTCCTGCGAAGGGATCGCGTCGCCGAACAGCGTCGCGGTCCGCAAGGCGCCCTCGCCGACCGGGACGAGCCGCAGGCCGGGCACGTTGGTGATCGGCCCGCCACGGCGGACGACGAGCACCTCGCAGTGATCGGGCCGGCAGACACGCGGCAGCCGGCCCGAGCGCAGGTGCACCCAGCGGCCGAGGTCGTCTACTGCGCCGAGGCTGAGCAGCGCGCCGCCGAACTGGTGCTCGCGGTAGAGGGAGGTGCCGGTGGCCCGCTGCGGGAGGACGCGCTCGAGCTGCCGCCGGACGGTCGAGTCGAGCTTGGCGTACGGCGCAACCTGGCCGCCGACGCTGAACCAGTTGACGCGGACGGCGCGCACCTTGGCGGGCAGCTGGCGGACCTGTCCGGCCACCTCGCGGTCCTCCGCCGCGGTCGTGCCGGCCAGCACCGCCGCGAGCATCGCGGCCGCCGCCGCGAGGCCGAGCACGACCAGAAGGAGCGCGCCGCCGCGCCGGCGCAACCTCGCGCCTGCCAGCCAGAAGGGGAACCAGAGCCTGGGCATCATCGGAAGCGTAGATAGGCCGATCGGCCCATTGACGCGGCGCCGTGTCTGCCGAGAGGCTAGAGAACGTGTTTCTCAGCCAGACGCAAATCCTGCTTTGGTGCATTGCGCTGATCGTCTTGGAGCTGAACCACCTCAAGTGGATCCTCTGGACGTACTGGTCGTGCGCGAAGTGCGGCCGCAAGCACAAGGACTGCGGCTGCAGCTCCAAGTGGTTCATGTACCTGTAGGGCTCGGCGCCGCCGACGGATAGCCTCCCGCCCGGTGATCGCCGCCTGGGACTGAAGTTCGACGTGCCGACGCGCAGTGACCTGCGCGTCTTCGGGGGCTACTGCGTGGCGGCCGCGATCTACATCGCGATCGGCGTGGCCTGGATCGACTTCCTCTTCTCGTTCTGGGTCGGCCTTGCGTACGTCGTACTCACCTGTTGGGCCGTGCCGACGCTCGTCCGCCGTTTCACATGAGCTGGGCGGCACACGACCTCGAGCCGTACGCGATCCAGAAGCACGCGGGCCTGAAGCTCGCCTTCGTGCCGCTGCTGATCGGCTCGTACTCGCCGGACATGATGTCCAAGTGGTTCGTCTACGGGATCCATCTCGGCCCGTGGGACCTGAAGGCGAGCGACCCGGCCCAGTTCCACCGCGGCTGGCCCGGCGTCGGCTTCACGCATTCGCTGACCTACGGGGTCCTGATCGGCCTGCTCATCTGGAAGGTCTTCGGCTCGAAGCTGTGGGGCTTGAGCTTCATGATCGGCCAGTTCGCGCACGCGCTCACCGACACGGGCGACACGGTCGGGACGATGCTCCTCTTCCCATGGACCTTCCACTTCCACCTGGATGCGTGGGCGTACGC